>CAYNPC010000075.1:0-8396 GCA_964399025.1 uncultured Ruminococcus sp.
AACGAATTGAAAGTAGTAAAGAAAAGAGGAAATCCGTCATCATATCTTGCAGCGTACTGTGCTTTAGAAGCACTAAAAGAGAGCGGTCTTGAAAAAGCAGAAGAAGATACCTCTGTATATATTGGCATGGGCGTTCCTTCTATCAGTTCAATAGAGGAATCCGTCGTAGAATTTGGAGCAACAGGAAAAATGAATATGCTTTCTCTGCCAATGTCAATGCAGAATGCTGCGGCGAGTTGGGTGTCAATTGTGACAGGTGCGCATGGAAGAACACAGGAAATTGGTGCAGCATGTGCGTCTGGAACTATGTCAATCGGACAGGGTTATCTGGATATCATATCTGGTAGAAGTGATACGGCATTGTGTGGCGGAACAGACTGCATCGCTGACGAATATGGTATCATAATAAAGGGTTTTGAATACCTCAAAGCGGTGTCCTCTGTACCAAGTGGAGAATCCTACCCTTTCTCTAAGGAAAGGTGTGGATTTATGCTGAGTGAGGGAGCAGCTGCAATCCTTGTGTTGGAAGAGCTTGAACATGCCAAAAGACGGAATGCGCATATATTAGCGGAAATAACAGGTTTTGAGTGCACAAGTGATGCGTATAGCGTTGTTTCCATGCCAGAAGACGGAATATATGTCGAGAAAATGATTCGCAGACTGATCGGTGATCAGAAGATTGATTATTACAACGCACACGCAACAGGAACGATCTTGAATGATGCGGTCGAGGCAAATGTCATAAGAAATATATTTGGGGAACGGGATACACAGCCTGCAATTAGTGCAACAAAAAGCATCATAGGACATTCATTCGGAGCAAGTGGTGCATTGGAAGCAATCGTCTGTGTGGATTCGATTCAAAATGGAAAGGTGCATGGAAGCAATTGCAAGACGATTATGGATGATATTAACATCTGTTCTGAGACAATTGATAAGAATATAGAAACCGCAGTTTCTGCATCATTCGGTTTTGGTGGACTCAATGCAGCTCTCATGATAAAAAAATATCAGTGAGGAAATCAGATGAATCACTATCGTTTTAATGATATATTTGTTGGTATGAAAGAAAGCTTTACAGCGGTAATGGATGAAGAACGATTTGACGCATTTCGTGCGTTGACAGGCGATGAGAATCCCCTTCATTGTGACAGAGAATATGCGATGTCGCACGGCTATCCGGACAGGATATGCTATGGTATGCTCACGGCATCGCTGCTGTCTACGCTTGCAGGTGTTTATCTTCCCGGGCAGCGTAGTCTTATTCACTCTGTTGCAGTCTATATGACAATACCGGTTATTTTAAATGATGTTCTTACGGTTGAGGGCATCGTAAAAGATATAGATGAAACATTCAGATTCATCCATATCAAAGTAAATATCTTCAATCAGCATGGCGAAAAAGTCATGCGTGGAAAAATGATCGTAGGAGTAAGTGAATAATGATACTATTGGTAACAGGAGCAACGTCAGATATAGCAGCACAGTTCATCAGAACTGCGCATAGCAGATATGATAAAATCATCGCTTTTTATCACAATAGCACAGACAGGATAAACGAACTCAAAGCAATATGCGGTGACAAATTGACTGCATTCTCTGCTGATTTTAATGATTCAGATTCCTACAACAATGTGCTCTGTACATTGAAATCGTTACCTGCTCCTGATCACGTGGTACATTTCGCTGCAAATCCCCTGCGATATGATCGGTTTACGAAATTCGACACGGATGATTTTACAAAAGCGATCGATTGTTCTGTGATATCGCTGCAAAAAATATTAAAGGCTGTCATGCCGGAAATAGCAAAAAGAAAAAGTGGAAAGATTGTCATTCTGCTTTCCTCTTGTACGGAAAATATACCGCCTTCATTTATGAGCTCCTACGTTGTTTCAAAATACGCACTACTCGGATTGATGAAGGCATTATCAGTAGAATATGCAGAAAAAGGAATCTGTGTAAATGCGCTGTCTCCTGTTATGGTTGATACGAGGTTTCTTGCAGATGTTCCTGAATTGATTGTGGAAGCCGCCGCTGAAAAAAACAGCATCGGCAGAAATCTGCGTGTCGGTGAGGTGATTCCAGCTATAGAATTTCTACTTTCAGAAGCATCGGACAGGATAAACGGACAAAATATACAGATTGGATGAAATTGCATGAATCAATAAAGTTTGAAAAAAGCCGTTCCCTTACCAAAGGAACGGCTTTTTTCTATGCAATCACTTTTCACACTTATCCTTCAACAACTGTCTTTTCCGAATCATCATTGCTCTCAGACGAATCTCTGTCATAGTATACGCTACACAAATCTGCTGCTGCATCACTGCTGATTGCTACACGGAAGTTACCGCCATAATATCTGTCATCATTATCGTCGTAATCGCTGTAATATACGGAAATGCCAATTTCCGCATAGCAGTCCGTCAATCCAATCGGTTGATCCAACGTGTCATCCAGCAAAATTTCTTTTGCAACAGAAGGGCTATCCATATACACATTCTGATACGTTCCTGTCTCTTCATCATAGTAGTAGACATTGATCGTAATGCCATAATCTGCGCCAGAATCTAAAGCACTCATCTGATTTTCTACGAAATCCTTCGCTGCTGCTACGTCTTCCTGTTGTGTGATGTACAGGTCATAATTGCTCTGCTCCACGGTTTCCGGATAAAGCGATGCGTAAATCGGAATCCGGAATTGATAGAGATCATTGCCAGCCCGCTTTACATCATAGTAGAGATAAAAAGAAGGTTCTTCATCCGACAGATTCGTCAGATACCAATCTGAAAAATCAACGGTCTGTAATTCTTTCTGTACGCTTTGGAATAATTCCTCCTCATTCATGGAAGAAGTATATCCCAAATCATCTACACACCAGATGCTATCGGCAATCGGTGTTGGCAACGTTCTCCAGCTGTCATCATTCTCAAACACGGTCTGCATCCAGTCGGCAAGCTTTTCTTCTGTCTTTCTGTCAATCCGAACATGACGATATTTCGTGCCGGATGTGGTTTTGATTTTTACATTGATGATATCATATTCCGATCTACCTGCGGCTGCGTTATAATAAGCGGCATCGCCTTGTTGTGCCAGAATGGTATCTGTTTTCAGATTGGTGAGAATCGCATCCACCAAATCTGGATCATCAATGTTTGTGTTGCAACTGTTCTGAACGTAATCCACATAGCACACCACGCCGTTATAGTAGTTATTATTCGTTACATCGGTTGGAACAAGTGTCATTTCTGTAACTTCTTCCGCTTCCGGCATAAAACGATATACCTGACGGAAAGCAGTAAACATTCCACCAATGAGAATCCCATTCAGTACCACTATAATCAGTAATCCCGGTGCGGATTTCCATGTTCTCCGCAAACTCTTTGTTGCTATAAATTCAAACAAGAAGTAAATCACAATTGCAATTACATAAAGTGCAATCATTTCAAAAACGTCGTCAAACTCATTATTTTCAAAATAACGCACTACGATAAAACTTGTAATGGTGATACAATAACACATGGTGAGCGTAATCCGATAAATTGTTTGCAGCAGGGGACTCGGCGCACTTTTTCCAGCCGTTTCGCTCTTTCGTCTCTGGAACAGGAATGCACCCAGTGCAAAATAAATCAAGCTCAGTACAAAACCATACAGGCTCGGCGCAACTGCGTAGAAGATCTGGCTGTAGCTGTTGTCGCTAATACCAATCAATGTAGTTATCAATCCTGTGATGGGATTGATTTGATTCTGCAATAGGATGCTTGGTACCTGCCAAGAAAT
Source organism: uncultured Ruminococcus sp. (assembly GCA_964399025.1). Taxonomy (GTDB): domain Bacteria; phylum Bacillota; class Clostridia; order Oscillospirales; family Ruminococcaceae; genus Ruminococcus_C. Next base: position 3,778 of record CAYNPC010000075.1, read on the forward strand.
CAGAATCGGAATGGTGTTCTTAGCAGATAGCAGTAACAATAACAGGAAACGTGGTCCGATCAGAATCATACCACTCAGAATGATATTGGAAAACAACGTTCCGGTAATGGACATGGCAATCAGTACAACAGACATGATTTGCAGACTGCAACAGAACATGCTCAGTGCAAATAAGAATACGGTGTCATACTGGATGTTGATATAGTCCGAGAAGATTGCCGACGGAATCAAAACACCGATCAGAGACGATACAATCATGATAGCGACCCATGTCACAATTGCAGCAATATAACTGCAATAGATGGAGAGTCTGGTCTTTGGAACGGCGAACAAAAAGTCACTGCTGTTCCGTTTGTTCATAAACTGGAATAACATCCATGTCATCAAGGCTGCAAATAGGAAAATAAGCAACGCTGCTGGCATGGCTTCAAGACCATCCATGCTGGTTTTGACGTAATCCAGACATTCAAGCCGCACACGTCGTTGATACAATCCATTTGAAAAGTTGATGTACAACGCAGCGAAGAATAGGAATAATGAAAACAAGACACCAACGACACGCAGCTGCCGGAGTCCTTCTTTATACAATCCCACAGAAAATGGCTTTTTTATTTTTTCTCTCATTTTTCTGTCTCCCCCTTATTCCATATCGAAAGCGTAACCCAACGCTTCCATTTCGTACGTAAACACTTCTTCCAGAGAAAGCGGCAGGATATCCAGAAGCGTTGGATGCATCGCTTGCAGCTTTGCAACGACCCAGTCCCGATTGCCGCTGACAATCATGTTGGCAACGGTGCCTTGTTTCGAGAAGTGGCGGATTTGGATATCCGGAATGGCAGCAAACCGGTTTTCGTCGTAATCATCTGAAAAGGCAATCTGTATTTTGAATTGTTCTGTCTTGAGATTCTGTACGTCGCTTTCCAGTACCAGACCGCCCTTATGGAGCAGGGCAAGCTGATCGCAGGTGTCTTCCAGTTCTCGCAAGGAGTGCGAGGTGATAACGGCGGTCGCATTTCGTTCCAGAACATCATCACAAATCAACTTCTTGACAAGATTCCGCATAACCGGATCCAATCCGTCAAACGTCTCATCAAAGAAAATATAATCCGGACGAATGGAAAGTGCCAGAATGGTGGCAGCTTGCCGCCGCATTCCTTTCGAGAACGTATTGAGTGACTTCCTTGGGTTCAGTTCGAACTGCTTGACACGCTGTTCGTAATAAGCGTAATCAAAGCTGGGATAACAATCCGCATACATTTTTGCCATGCGGTTCATAGAAGCCCCTGCCAGAAAATATAGCTCATCTGGCACATAGGCAATGCGTTTTTTGACTGCCGGATTATCCCAGACCGGTTCTCCGTCAATGGTTACGCTTCCTTCGTCCGCCTGATAAACGCCAGTCAGCAGACGCAGAAACGTAGATTTGCCTGCGCCGTTTGAACCAACCATGCCGTAGATGCAACCATCTTCAATGGTGCAGTGCATAGATTGTAACGCAGTGAAATCGTCAAAGCGTTTCGTAAGATTGTCAGCAAGAATCATGTTTCTTTCTCCTCCTTTGTTGCATAGGCTTCCTGCACACATTGCTGTACCAGATCCATTGGTACCCCAGCCAATGCCATATTTTGCAGAATCTCTTTCAGTTCTTGCAATCGTTCCATCTGTTTCTGATTCAAAATCTGTTTCGCCTCCTCACAAACAAAATAACCTTTTCCCGGTACAGAACGAATCAACCCTTTGGCATCCAGTTCTGTATATGCTTTCAGAACGGTTCTTGGATTGATGGCGTGTTGCATGGTGACATTGCGCACAGAAGGAATCTGGTCACCGGCATGCAGAACGCCATTCAACACAAATGTTTCTACCTGCTCTACAATCTGTTCGTAGACTGGTTTGCGGGACATGGCATCAATCTGAAACACAGTATCGCCCCCTTTCCTGTGATGCTGCTATTACGTGTTTCATGTGTTGCATGTGTGATACAACACCTATATGTTAGCATGGCACGGTGCATTTGTCAAGCAGTTTTTCTGGATTTTGTATACAATGACAAATCCTATGTGCATTTTTTGTATAATAAAACGGATTTTCACATAGATTTCGCAGGAATCTGTGGCGAACATCTTGCAATTTTCCTTGTGATATGATATGATAGAAGGAGAGAACCACCGTTTGTGATGCGATATGGAAAGGGCAGGTGACCTTGTATGGCAGAATTCTATGCTGCGTGGGAAGCACAATTTTTGTTATGGACGCAACAGCGGTTACGGACAAAGAAACGAACCGCATGGATGCGACGAATCACCCGACTGGGCAATGGCGGTATGGTCTGGATATTGGCAGCTGTCTTGCTATTTCTCTGCGGCAGACGAGAGCTTGCCCTCTCCATTCTGGTTGCACAGTTACTGGGCGTTCTGATCACCAATCTTTTTTTAAAACATTCTGTCAAACGCTGTCGTCCTTTTGAAACCATTCCCCATCTGAAGCCGCTTTTGCCACCGCCGAGGGATTGGTCATTTCCGTCTGGACATACGACCAGCTCCATTTCTGCCGGATTGCTATTGCTATTGCATCTGCCGCTTTGGATCGGCATTCCCTGTATATGCCTTGCATTATTGATTGTCTGGTCAAGATTGTATCTTGGGGTGCATTATCCAACGGATATTCTGGGTGGCATTCTGATCGGCATATTCTGTGCCGGAACAGCAGACTGGTTGAATTGGCTGAATTGAAAACAACAACGCATGAGGTGTACTATGATTAGAAAACAAAATATCATCCGCTCTATTTTTTCCATTGGTTTATGCTGCGCAATGACTGGTTGCAATCTGCAACCCGTTTCTGAGACAGTTGCGCCGGCAACCGATATCAGTGAAATGGCAACTGCTTCTACAACAGCAGCCGAAACGACAGCACTTACAACAGAAACAACAGAAAAAGAAACGCAACCGGTTGCGGAAGTCCTCACGACCGCACTCACGACCTGCACCACCGCAATTGCAGATGAGAGTATTATTGATACCTTGCTATCACAGATGACATTGGAAGAGAAAATTTGTCAGATGTTTATTGTGACACCGGAACAGTTGACCGGCTTTAACGGCAATGTCACAGAGACCGGTTCTCTTTCCAAAGAATCCTTTGATGCATATCCGGTTGGCGGATTGATTTATTTTTCTGACAATCTGGAAGATACGCCACAGACGTATTCGATGCTGTCTGAAATGCAGACCTATGCACAGGAGTCTACCGGAATTGGCGTATTTCTTTCTGTTGATGAAGAGGGCGGTACGGTTGCACGGGTTGCGGACAACCTTGGGACAACAAAATTGCACGACATGGAATATTATGGAGAATTGGCGGACGAAAAACAGGCGTATGCCATTGGCAGCACCATCGGTTCTGACTTGAAACAGTTTGGCTTTAATCTGGATTTTGCGCCAGTTGCAGATGTCAATCTGAATGCAAATAATGAATTGGGCAGCCGTATTTTCAGTAGTGATGCAGATGTGGTTGGCACTATGGTTGCCAATGTCGTTGCTGGATTGAAAGAAACGGGAGTTGCATCGACATTGAAGCACTTTCCGGGGCTTGGCGCAGGGGATGGCAATACGCATTACGATGATTTTGTTTTCATTGACCGGACACTTTCTGAATTGGAATCAGAAGAATTTGTCGCATTTCAGGCTGGGATTGATGCAGGAGCAGATTTCGTCATGGTTGGGCATCAGATTACTGCCGCAGCCGGCGATCAATTGCCAAGTGACTTGTCCAGCACCGTTGTAACAACTTGGCTGAAAGGGAAGTTAGGCTTTACAGGCATTGTTATTACAGATGCGCAGAACATGGCAGCAATTACAGAGAATTACAGTCCGGCAACCGCAGCAGCACAGGCTGTATCAGCTGGTGTTGATATGATATTGATGCCAATGGATTTGTCCAATGCGGTAATGGGCATTTCGGATGCCATTGCAGCCGGTACGCTGACAGAAGAACGCATCAATGAAAGTGTGCGGAAAATTCTGATTCAGAAACAAGAAATGGGTCTGCTGGGTGAAGAATATCTCTCTACTGTTACTGCTGAAACCACAACAGGAACCGGTACGACAACAACGACGACAGTTGTTTTAAATTAAATTTTTAATTTTCTGATTTGAAAACATTTTATTTCCTACTGAGAATCCCTATTGACAAGAGCAGAGAAATATGCTATACTGAAAATGCAATCGGAAAGAAACGTGATTGCAGAAAATAAAACTCTTATCAGAGGAATATCAGGAGGTAATCTTATGAAAAAATTTGTCTGTCCTATTTGCGGTTATGTTCATGAAGGCGATACGGCACCAGAAAAGTGCCCGCAGTGCGGCGTTTCTGGTGAAAAGTTCCTTGTAAAGGAAGCAGATGAAAAACTGACATTTGCTTGCGAGCACGAGGTCGGTGTAGCAAAAGCAGTTACCGACACTGAAATCATAGAGGGACTGAAGGCAAACTTTTCTGGCGAATGCACAGAAGTTGGTATGTATCTGGCAATGGCACGTGCAGCACACAGAGAGGGCTATCCGGAAATCGGTCTGTACTGGGAAAAGGCTGCTTACGAAGAGGCAGAACATGCTGCAAAG
>CAYNPC010000076.1:0-8322 GCA_964399025.1 uncultured Ruminococcus sp.
TTCTACACACAGATATGAAATTTATTATCAGACATTAGATGGTAATGACGAATACGAATTAGATAGAACATTGGAATTCCAAGCTGCTCACAATGGCAACACCAGAGTTGACCCATTTGTCTATGATGGATTTCAGATTATAGATTCACAAAAAACAGGCAATGAAAGATCAGATGACGGTGGAAGCTCCACATATGACAGTGAAACAGGGGTATGGACGACTAAGTTCTATTACAATCGAAAATCCTATAACATCGAATACTTTAGTGTCGGCAGCAGTAGCAGTGTTAAGACAGAATCCTCCATTTTATATGGAGCAAATATAACAAAATATGGAGACTATACGCCAAATTATCCATCAACACTACCAGCTGGAAAATACGAGTTTGGCGGTTGGTATACGTCAGATGATGTGCATGACGACAGTACAAAATTCAATTGGAATGCAACAATGCCATCACATGATGTTGCCGTCTATGCCTACTGGAAACCGAAAGAATACACGGTCAATTTCTACAACAGTGAAAATGACTATCTCAATAATGCGACTCCAGTTGCAACACTCAAAAATGTGGCATACAACAGTATGATTTCTGATGAAACCGCTCAGGATAATTTGACAGCACCGACATTCAAAGTGGGAAATGGTTCGGTATCTGCAAATCAGGCAGGCTGGTTCTATTATGATGATAGTGGTGTGCTCCATGCGTTCGATGTGGAGGCTATGACGGTGTCTGGTGACTTGAATCTGTTCATGACGTGGACGACAACCATTCCGGCACAGTACACGATACACTATGTGGACACAGAGAAAAATCAAGTCGCTCCGGATACGGTTGGGTATTCCTTTGTCGGACTGACGAAAACCTTTAAAGCGAAAACAGATGCAGCATTAAATGATGGCTACCGGACCAATTATTTTCCAAATACGGAAAGCTCCTCTATCTTGATGCAAGAGGATAGCGAAAAGAATGTCATTACGTTTACCTATAAATGGGTAAAGCAGATGCCTTATGTCGTGAAATATCTGGAAGCCGGAACGAATAAGGTTCTGCATGAAGAAAAGGACGTTTCGGATAATGAAAAGGCAGCCGTCACGGAACATTATCTTCCACTTGAGGGCTATGTGCCGGATGCGTATTACAAAACGCTGACCTTGACGATGGAAGCAGGGCACAACGTAATCATTTTCTATTACACGGAAGATGAAACGAATATGCCGTTGCATATCAAGTACCTGCTGGAGGATGAAAATGGATCGTATAAATGCTTGGATGCGAACGGTATGGAGCAGGAATTTGATGGGAAAGCACTAAAATTCACGCAATTTAGCTCGATTGACTCGACAGAAGCACGTGGCAGCACAAAAAACATATCGCTTATTGACTATGAGGGATATGCAGTGCAGTATTATCAGGTGCAGAATTATATTGAAACAACAGGAGAGAATTCATATACAACTCAACGACAAGCGTTAAATTCTGTCATTGGTCAAGACGGAGAAAACGTTTCTGTTACGTTGGCAGGTGTAAATGACAGCGATGTCAAAAGTCAGGAAATCTGGATTTATTATACGAAGAAATCTTATCCGGTTAAGGTAACGTATGAGCTGAAAGTCAGTGAGAACATTCAGGCAAATGCACCGGAACGAATTGTCGCTTGGGTGGAATCGTTAAAATCTGCACTCGGATCGAATAGCGATAAACTCACACCATCGACTGATACAGATGTGAAGAAAATCAAGCATAATAGTGAGACGTATTATACAAAATATCAGTATATTGACACCAATCAGAAGTATAACAGCACGTACACTGCGGAAGCCCCGACACTGGCAGGGTTCAACTTGGCAGGCAATCCGACTCAGAGTATTCTGGTTAAGGTGGAGGATGATGCAGACCCGAAAAAGAATGTGATTTCGTACAGCTACACGATTGTAGAGAACGTGATGTTCTATTACAAGGCGGTCTTCCCAGACGACGAAGCAAATCATCCAATTGTATTAAACATCAGTCAGCAGAGCGTAGAAGTTGGCGCACGTCCAACAACCACTGCGGAAGCGCAGATAACAGCTGATAAATATGTATTTGCTGGCTGGTATACAGACCCAGAATGCAAGAATGCTGTAACAGATCCGGCAGCAGATACAGAGGATCCGGTTTTGTCTGGCGAGCAGAAGCAAGAATTGAAGCCGATGGGTGCGAATGTTGATACAACGTACTATGCAAAGTATGTTTATCAGCGTGGCAGTCTGATAATTGACACATCGTTCGAAAGCGATGCGGATAGCGATGAGACACAGTCGTTTACCTTTGTGATAAAAGGCGCAGATTCGCACAACAGCGATATCGAATTGGAAGTTTGCATTGAAGGAGCTGGCAGCAAAACGATTCAAGATTTGCCGGTTGGAAATTACACCATCGAGCAGACAGACTGGTCTTGGCGGTATGACGGAAAAAGTGGAGAATCGCAGGAGACCAAGGCGGAAGTCAAATATAAAAGCACGACAACAGTCGAATATCAACAGACGATGAATGAGATAAAATGGCTGGACGGAAATGGCTATAAGGACAATGTTTTTGATGATTAAAAATTGAGAGGAACTCCTAACAAAAAAGACTGCTGTCTCGTTTTCGGGCGAGATGGCAGCCTTTTTTTCATTGATTTTTACAGGGTTTCTTTTCTTACAACTTTTCTGCTTCCTGTGCAATTTTCCCCATACAGCTTTCAAAAGAAACGCCATACCAGTAAGTATCCATATCCGGCAGAGTGGCTTCAATGCAATCAGTTGTCAGATTCACTGCCAGCTGCACTGCCTTTTCCAGAGAAGCCCCCTTGACAATCGCACCAGACAGCAGGCTGGAGAAAATATCGCCTGTTCCATGAACCGCCCGATTGATATGCTTTCGGAATGCAGCATAAAATGTGTCTGATTCCCGACTGTATGCAACAGCACCGTGCTGGTCGTCATACTGGACACCAGTTAATACCGCATTCGGCACGCCGATTTCTGTCAGCTTCCGCAGGATTTCCTGAATTTCCGTTTCCGTATAATCTGTCCGGTATGGGATTCCCAGAAGAAGAGAGGCTTCTGTCATGTTTGGCGCAATGACATCTGCTTTCTGGCAGAGTGTTTTCATCTGTTCGACAAAGGCAGGTGTGAAACCGGCGTACATTTTTCCGCCGTCTCCCATCACCGGATCGACAATGATTTTTGTCTGTTCGCTGCGGAACGTGTCAAAAAAGTCTGATACAATCTGCACCTGCTCCGGCGAACCAAGATAGCCTGTGTAGATCCCGTCAAACTTCAATTGCAACGCTTGCCAGTGCTTTGCAATTTCCGGAATGTCATTGGTCAGATCTCGGAATGTGTAGCCGGTAAATCCGCCTGTATGTGTGGAAAGGACGGCTGTTGGAATAACAGCGGTTTCAATGCCCATAGCAGATAAAATAGGATGGGCAACCGTCAGGGAACATTTCCCGAAGCAGGAGATATCCTGAATGGTGACAATACGATTTAACATGTGGATTCCTCTTTTCTCATCATTGTTTCTGCCCACTGATTGGCAGGGTTCCTTTTCAGTATAAGGAATTTTTGACGGCTTGTCAAGTCTGGGTGTACAATTTGCCGAAAAAATGGTATAATAAAAGGCAGCACACCCATAAAAAACGAAAGAGAGGCATATCTTATGAAATCATCCATCCAAAAAGCAATGGCATTTCTTTGCAGCACTTGTTTTTGCATGAGCACACTGCCACAAATCACGCTCCAGACGACCGCTGCGCAGTCTGTTGAGACGGTCAACAACATCGTTTTGTTTGCGCAGTTTGACACCACAGAAGGTTATAATTTCATGGACGGACACACCGACGAAATGATACAGATGTGCAACGACAGCAGCACAGTGTTTTCGCTGTCCGGCTACGTGCAGGAGATCTCCTACGGACAGATGGAAACAACGTGTTATTTCCCGCAGCTGGAAGGAGATACCATTGTCCCTTATACCATGTCACAATCAGAAGATAGCTACGCTAATAACGATCTGGTCTGTCTGGAAGTCCTGAATCATGTAACCATTCCAGAAGATATGCCACTGGATGGCAATCATGACGGTGTGATTGATAACATCATTCTCGTAGTAGATGCCAGTGAGGAAGCGATGGGAGATCAGTTCTGGCCGAGTGCATTTTCTCTGGGTGGAACACAGATTAACGGTGTTTATACCGGAATGGTAAACATCCAGACCAGCAAATCGCTGTTTGTCAATTACATTTCTGGTGGAGCAGGCGTGCTCTGTCACGAGTTTTTGCATAGTATTGGTTATCCGGATTTGTACCACAGCACCAATGGAACCGGTGTGCCGGTCGGGCAGTGGGATATTATGGCATCCAATTCCATCTATGTACAGTATCCGCTTGCCTATATGCGTGCAACGGTTTCCAACTGGTTGGAGACAACGGATATTACAGAAGATGGCACATACGTTTTGCAACCAGCTTCTTCTGACAGTGGCAATCGTGTGTATCTTCTGAAAACGCCACTTTCTGATACAGAGTTTTTTGCAGTGGAATTTCGGCAAAAAGGAGAAGCTTACAGCAAACAAATGGACACCAAAATCTATGGGACAGGTATGGTGGTCTATCGTGTCAACACGGAAGTTTCCGGCAATCATAATAGCGATAAAGATCAGATTTATGTTTTCCGTCCAGAAGAAACAACGCTGAACGCAAGTGCCGGAAATCTATATCAGTCCAACTATGGCGGTACGGATCGAGCAAACAGCATCGGTTCTTTGGATTTTTCTGATGGCATTGCAGAGGGTGCGCTGGTCTATAGCGATGGCACGAACAGCGGCATACAAATCCGGAATATTACCATACAGGATGACGATACGCTTTCATTTGACGTGCAATTTGCAGAGACTGATGCTACACAGTTGTGGCAGTCAGTCAGCGGTGCTTCTGCACTGTCTGCAAATAGTGCACTTGCTTTACAGGTGACAGCACAAGGCACACCGTATTTGTTGACTTCTGACGGTTCTACTGCACAAATCAGCCAATATCAAGACGGTGTATTGACGACCGCTTCCAGCAGCATTGACTCTGGTGGCTATGGGAGTGTCAACAATGCAAAAATCGCTACCATCGACAATACGCTTTATGTATTGTACAATGATAGCGAATATCGTTATGTTTTGTGCGCCTATGATGCCGATACAAAGAAATGGAATACACAATTGAGAAGCGATGCGTTAGCGCAGTATACGGATTTGGTTGCAGCAAATGGGAAACTGTATCTCAGCTATACAACAGGAATTTATCCTTACGCACTGCATACTCTTTGTTATGATCCGGAAACCCAACAGACGACAGAGCTGGGAGACACGCTTGCTGAAAATGCATGTAATCTCTCTATGGCAACAACAGGGGATACAATTGCGGTTGCTTATCGGGATTTGAATGACAGTAGCAAACCGAAAATTGCAGTCTGGGATGGAACAGACTGGACAACCAGTACACTGGCAGAACAGTCCTGCGGCACAGTGTCTATCACGGCAAATGATACTGCGTATTGGGTGACAGCTACGGGTGACAGTGCAGGTTTCTATTGCTGGAAGGACGGAGAGATTACAGAAACCGCTTTCCCAGAAACAGATGGTAGCTGCTTTTCTGCGTTGCCTTTGGTTAGCGAAAATGGCATTTATCTTGCGATCAATACACAGAATCCGGATGACTTTTCATTGTATCAGCTGAAAGAAACGGGCTGGATTTCAGTCGGCAATGCAATCGCTTCTGAAGTTGTCAACAATGCAGCGTTGGCAAGTGACGGAAATCATATTTTCGTAGCGTATACCACTACGAATGGCACAACGCTGGTCAAACGGCTGGATTTTCAGACAGAAACCAATACCAAACCGGAAACGATACTGCTGGGAGATGTCAATCAAGATGGTAGTGTAGATGTTGCGGATATCGTTTCTTTGCAGCATTATTTGCTACAGGATGCTGTCACGACAAACATCTCACTGACACATAGTGATCTCTATTCCGATCAGCAGATCAATATTCTTGATCTATTGTTGCTGAAACGCCAGATTCTTCAGGCTTCTTTCTGATACGTCTCCTCCAGAAAGTGAATCATATCCAGAAAGCCGGATTCCTCCAGCGGAAATGTTTTTTCTATCTCAATTTCTGCCTTTTCTGAACAAAGCAATCCATGCCAGATTTGCAATGTCAGATTTTCCTTCCCATACAAGATTTTGTAATTGAACTGGTTCTGATTCTGACTGCCGGAAAAGTGATTTCCGCTCTGAAAATAGTAGAATTGCGGAATGTCAAAGATTTTGGAAACGGGGTTTTTTCTCATAGAGAACATCCTTTCTGTTGGCTTACGCCTTGTATTTTTCTGTTTTAATTATAACACAGAGCAAATAGAAAGGCAAGTACTTTCTTTTCTTTGGATTTTGGGTGCAAAACAGAAAAAAGCAAAAATCGTACTGATTTTTATATAAGTTGCTTGACAAGTTCTATATCTCGTGCTATAATAAATATAACGAAACGAGAAGAGGTGGGAACATGAAGAAGAACACGTACAGTGTCATTCTGACAGACAGCGTGGTGCAAGCCGTTGATGAACTGGCAGCCCGAAAAGGCACCAGCCGCTCGAATATGATGAATCAGATTCTGGCGGATTATTTCTCCTGTAACACACCGGAAAAACAGATGGCATCCATTTTTTCCATTGTGGAAGAACAGATGCAGGCACTATTCCGGATTTCCGTACAGGCATCGGATGCCATGCTATCGATGCAGAGTGTCCTGCAATACAAATATCGCCCGACATTACGGTATCGTGTTGAGCTGCTGCGTCAGCCCACAGAGCAGAGCATCGGTTGGCTGAGAATCTCATGCCGGACACAGAATCAAGCATTGCTGCACTATATGCAACAGTTTTTTGATTTGTGGATTTACGTGGAATGCAATGCCCATCCTGTTTATCAGCAGATACCGGAAATGTATGAACTGACAGAAAATGGAATGCGTCGTCGATTGTTGCGGCAGCAGTTACAAACAGAAGAAGAAATTGCCAATGCCATCAGCAGTTATATCCAGCAGTTTGACAGGTGTATCAAACAATACTTTGCCGGACTGCAAGCGCAAGTGCCGATGGAACAATTGCAGACGACCTTGCAGCAACAATATCTTTCAGATGACCAGTCCATTTAATGCATTGGATGAACCAAAAAAAGGGGAGGAACTGAAAATGAATGCACAGAAATTAACAGAAAAATCGTTAGAAGCCATTCAGCGTGCCAATGATGTGGCAATCGCTCATCAGAATCAGATGATTCAACAAGTGCATCTGCTGTATGCGCTGTTGGAGCAGGAATCCGGTCTGATTCCGCAACTGTTTCAGAAGATGAATCTGTCAGTAGAAACCGCTTTGCAGGATCTGGAGCAGAAAATTGACCAGCTGCCAGCGGTGACCGGCAGCGGCAGAAAAGCCGATTCCGTCTATGTTGCACAAGACGTGGATCAGGTGTTGACGGATGCAGAGAAACAGGCGGACAAAATGCGGGATGCCTATATCTCTGTAGAGCATATCATGCTTGCGCTGCTGGATCGTCCTAACTCGGATCTGAAAGCGTTGTTCCAGAAATGGAATCTGAAAAAAGATGTCTTTCTGAAAGTTTTGATGGAAGTTCGTGGCAATCAGCAGGTGACAGGACAGAATCCAGAAGAAACGTATGACGTGCTGGCTAAATACGGACAGGATTTGGTGGAACTTGCAAGAAATCATAAGCTGGATCCTGTCATCGGCAGAGACAAAGAAATCCGGAATGTGATTCGGATTCTGTCACGTAAGACAAAGAACAATCCGGTTTTAATCGGGGAACCGGGTGTCGGCAAGACTGCCATTGCAGAAGGGCTGGCGTTGCGGATTGTACGAGGCGATGTGCCGGATAATCTGAAAGATAGAAAGCTGTTTTCATTGGATATGGGTGCATTGCTTGCCGGTGCAAAATATCGTGGTGAATTCGAAGAACGCCTGAAAGCTGTCCTGAACGAAGTCAAGAAGAGCGAAGGCAAAATCATCCTGTTCATTGATGAGCTGCATACGATTGTTGGTGCAGGCAAGACAGATGGGGCAATGGATGCCGGAAACCTGTTGAAACCAATGCTGGCAAGAGGGGAACTGCATTGTATCGGTGCAACAACACTGAACGAATACCGGCAGTATATCGAAAAGGACGCTGCTTTGGAACGGCGTTTCCAGCCAGTACAAGTAGATGAACCATCTGTAGAGGATACGATTTCCAT
>CAYNPC010000077.1:0-8308 GCA_964399025.1 uncultured Ruminococcus sp.
CGCCACCTTGCCAAGGTGGAGGTAGCGAGTTCGAGCCTCGTAATCCGCTCCATTGCATTGTATTATCTCTTCCATTAGAAAAGCTGTTGGCTTCCCCCCAACAGCTTTTCTTTTTTTGTCTTTTTTCATCGACCGGCTGCTTGCCTCAGAAAGGCTTCGTGAATGCGCAGGTCAGTATCCAATTCCGGATGGAATGCCACTGCGGTCTGATTCTGATAGCGAACCGCAACAATATTATGATCGACTGTCGCCAGTACGGTCACACCTTCTTCTACGGATTCAATATATGGTGCACGGATAAAGGTCATCGGGATATCGCCCAGATCTCCAAACGGCGCAACGGTGTGGAAACTGCCGAGCTGCCGACCATATGCATTCCGTCGAACGGTGACAGGCAATGTGTGGAAACAACGCCTGTCATCATTAGAAACGGTTTTCGCAAGGAGAATCAGTCCGGCGCACGTCGCCAGAACTGGTAATCCTTGTTCAATTTGTGTTTGCAATGGTTCGAACATGTCCAGCTCTTTCAGCAGTTTCTCCTGTACCGTGCTTTCGCCACCTGGCAGAATCAATCCATCGTAACTTTGCAGCACATCTGCTCTCTGTCGCAGCTCCAATGGTTCTGCGCCCAATGCCTGCACGCATTTGGCGTGTTCTGCAAATGCACCCTGTACAGCAAGAATTGCAATTTTCATGTTCGTTTACTTTCCTCTCTCTGCCATCAGCAGTGCGATTTCCTGTTCGTTGATGCCAACCATTGCTTCCCCTAAGTCGGAAGAAAGCTCTGCCAACATTGCAGCATCATTGTAGTTGGTGACTGCCTTGACAATCGCAGCAGCACGCTTTTCCGGATTGCCGGACTTGAAGATACCAGAACCGACAAAGACACCTTCTGCACCCAGCTGCATCATCAAAGCGGCATCGGCTGGTGTGGCAACGCCACCGGCTGCAAAGTTTACAACTGGCAGACGACCATTTTCATGCACGTAGCAAACCAGATCGTACGGTACTTGCAGGGTCTTGGCTGCTTCATAGAGTTCATCTGTCCGCATCGAGGTCAGACGGGCAATTTCCTTGTTCATCATACGCATATGACGGACTGCCTGTACAATATCACCTGTGCCCGGTTCGCCCTTGGTCCGGATCATGGTTGCACCTTCTGCAATTCTCCGCAGTGCTTCGCCCAGATCCTTTGCACCGCAGACAAACGGCACTTTAAATGCAGTCTTGTCAATGTGATGAACATCATCTGCCGGAGAGAGTACTTCACTTTCATCAATATAGTCAATGGCGATTGCCTGCAAAATCTGTGCTTCTGCAAAATGACCAATCCGGCACTTTGCCATAACCGGAATGCTGACTGCTTCCTGAATGCCACGGATCATTTTCGGGTCGCTCATACGGGAAACACCGCCGGCTGCACGAATATCTGCCGGAATGCGTTCCAGTGCCATAACGGCACAAGCACCAGCGGATTCTGCAATTTTTGCCTGCTCCGGTGTGGTAACGTCCATGATGACACCGCCCTTGAGCATCTGTGCGAGTTCTCGGTTCAGTTTTGCTTGTGTTTGATTTTCCATGAAAAAGCTCCTTTGTATTTTTTTGATCGTGTTTTTTGATTTGACATCCGTTTGAGAAAACGTTATACTAAGTATAGCACAAACTGACCTGTTGTAAATACTCAATTTAAACCATTTCAGTCAGGTCAGATGACAAAGGAGAATCGTGGATGCTTACGTATTCGTTTACTGATATCGGGTCAGAATGTCTCTATCAACACCTCTATCAATGTATCCGAAACGACGTGGTTTCGGGCGTTTTGCCTCCCGGCAGTAAGTTGCCGTCCAAACGGGCATTTGCATTGCATCTGGGTATTAGCGTTATGACAGTGGAGTCAGCATATAGTCAGTTGGTGGCAGAGGGGTATCTTTATTCACTGCCACGGAAGGGCTTTTTTGTGGCAGATATCCGCAACCGGCAACCCATCGCCGTAGAAGATGCCCGCCTGTTGGCACCGCCGGAAAAGCCGGCGTGGTTTGTGGATTTTGTCAGCAATCATACTGAACCGGATAACTTTCCGTTTTCTGTCTGGAATAGCCTGATGCGAAAATGTATGACACAGAATCAGCAGGATCTGATGCAGAATGCACCGGCTGGCGGATTGGCAGCCCTGCGGCAGGCAATCGCCAATCATTTGCAGGCGTTTCGGGGCATGCGTGTTTCACCGGAACAGATTATTATTGGTGCAGGAACGGACTTTTTGTATAGTCTGTTGGTGCAATTGCTGGGATATGACTGCCATTATGCGGCGGAAGACCCCGGCTATGCGAAGATCGCAAAGATTTATCAGAGCCATCACGTTGCATTTACAGCAGTGCCCGTTGACCATGACGGCATTTCTGTCACGGCATTGGCAGCGTGTGGCGCAGACGTGGTGCATTGTTCGCCGTCCCATCATTATCCGACCGGAATTGTGATGCCAGTCAGCAGACGGTATGCCCTGTTGAGCTGGGCGGCAGAACAGGAAAACCGTTATATTATTGAGGATGATTTTGATTCGGAATTTCGTATGACCGGAAAACCGATTCCCACCCTACAGAGTATGGATGCAACCGGAAAAGTCATCTATATGAATACATTTACAAAAAGCTTGTCCTCTACCATCCGAATTGGGTATATGGTGCTGCCACCACCGCTGGCAGTGCGATTTTATGAGAAACTGGGCTTTTATGCGTGTACCGTTTCCGCATTTGAACAGCTGGTATTGGCAAATTTTATTGCGGATGGCTATTTTGAAACGCATATCAACCGGATGCGGAACCGCTATCGACAGAAACGAGATGCCCTGATTACAGCGTTGCGGACGGAAATGCCAGCTGGTATGACGGAGATTGGAGAAGAGGAAGCCGGATTGCATTTTTTGTTGCAGGTACACACCAATGTGACCGATACGGAGTTGGTGCAACGTGCCGCACGGCAAGGGCTGCATATCGCCTGTCTGTCGTCTTATTATGCGCAGGCAGATATGGCGGCAGCACATGCGCACACGTTGGTATTGAATTATTCCAGTGTGCCGGAAACGGTGATGGGTGAGGCGGCAAAGCGACTGCGGTTGACCATTGATGAAAAGGCAAGATAGCAGCGCAAGATACAAGAAAAGATAGAAAAATAGCTTCTCCCACATCACTGTGAGAGAAGCTTGTTTTACACTGCTTCGTCTGGATTTTCTTCTTCGTCATTTTTCTGGATTTCTGCTTTGATTTTTGCAATCCAGTTTTCTTCTACCAATAATACCGTAAATCGGATGTGTTCATATTGAATCACTGGCGATTCTTCTGCATCCGGAATTCGTCCCAGTTGTTCCACTAAAAATCCACTCATCGTATCAAAGGATTTGCCCTCTGGCAGAGAAACGCCCAACTTCGGCAGAACCTCTTCCGGATCGGCAGCTCCTTTGATGATGTAGACGTTGTCAGACACCATCCGTAGTTCTTGTTCGGCTTCTTCTTCGTCGTATTCGTCCCGAATGCTGCCGACAATTTCTTCTAAAATATCTTCTACCGTCACAATACCAGCAGTGCCGCCGTATTCATCGACTGCCACCGCCATCTGTGCGTTGTGACGAGTCATTTCTGTCAGAACATTTTTGCATTTCGCCGTTTCCGGTAGGAACAGCACCTCTCGCATGAAATGTTCGATGGTGAAATTTTCTACATTTTCAGCACCAATCAGTGCCAACAAATCTTTGACAATCAGGACACCTACAATATTGTCAATGTTTTCCCGATAGACCGGCATTCTGGAATAGCTTTCGTTGACAGCAAGATAGACAACATCCATGATTTTTGCGTCGATGGCAACACCAACGATATTCCGGCGGTGTGTCATGACATCGGAAATATCAATATCGTCAAATTCCAGAATGTTATCAATCATCTCTTTCTGCTGCGTGGCAATCAGACCGTTTTCTGTACCGGCATCTACAATCGAGAGAATTTCTTCTTCTGTGACCGTCTCGGAAACCGCTTCTCTGCCACAGAACAGCCGAATCAGTGCAGCGACAATGGCTTGCAGCGGTTGCAGACAGCAGAGACAGAAGGAAAACAGTTTCTGATGTTGTTCCAGTCGTTTTTCCGGTTCTTTACATGCCTGTAATGGCAGGGCTGCGCCAATGAGAAAGACAAGCAGACAGCCAATTGCAGCAACCGTCAGGAAAATGGCGGCGAATTGCCATGTAGATAGGGATGCCGAAACGGATTTCGGTAATAGATCATAGGCAATCCAAGGGGAAACGGCACCAGAAAACAGAGGGGGGAATAGTGCATGAAATAGAATCTGCGCAGTCGCTGCCATTCGTTCCAGTTGTTTGGGCTTTTGCAGCAGATTGGAGAGTGTGGGGCGGAGTGGAATTGTCGTTTTGGATTCTGTCGTTTTCCATTTCGGACGAATTTCCTGTAGTGCAGCTATGCCGGAGGCAAGCCAGATATGTAACAGAAAGAGCAGCACAGTCGCTGCCGCAAATCCGAATATCCATAATCGGACGGTGTCCATAAAATTTCATCATCTCTTTCTTTTGTTCAGATTACAACAGCAGCGCAGCAAAAGAGGTGGGATAAAAAACGCTGCCGACAAAGCGGCAGCGTCCCGTGCAAGCGGTTCAGCGTTCCTCGCAAATCAGCTTAATCGCCGTCCGCTCTTCTCCATCAATCAAAATATTGGCAAATGCCGGAATGCAGACGAGATCCACACCGATCGGTGCCAGATATCCTCTTGCAATGGCAATGGCTTTGACTGCCTGATTCGCAGCACCAGCACCAACTGCCTGTACTTCGACCATCTTCTTTTCACGAATGACACCGGCGATGGCACCGGCAACGGAATTCGGGGATGAGTGGGATGATACTTTTAAAATTTCCATAGAAAAACGTCCTCCAGTCATAACAAAAATTTCATTCCTGCATTGTCTTGCTGTTGTTTCGCTCGATACTCCTTCATTATACAATGTCGGCGAAAAAAAAGCAAGTCTTTTCTGCAAATTTGTGCATTATCTAAAAATTATGCGCTCGATTTTCATACATTTACCACAGGATGTGTCCAACTCCAGATGCACGGCATTCCCAAAACATGGTTCTTGCGCCTCTGTGAATCGCTGCGCAAAGCGGAACCGGAAGCGATCCAGTGCCGGTTTGATGGTGACACCAAGGATGGATTCTTCTGCGCCCGTCATGCCGACATCGGTCAGATAGCCGGTGTGCTGTTGCAGGATGGTTTCATCTGCGGTCTGCACATGGGTGTGCGTGCCCAGCACGGCGGAAACTTTTCCAGCCAGAAAATATCCCATTGCTTTCTTTTCCGCAGTGGCTTCTGCGTGGAAGTCCACCAGAATATTTTTGGTTGGCAGCGTGGGGAGCAGTTGCTCAATGACGGTGAACGGGTTGTCAAGGGGATCCATGTAGGCAGTGCCCATGAGATTGATCACTGCAACCTGAAACGGACCGTTGTCCCAGATGGTCACGCCGTGACCGGGGCAGCTGTCAGGAAAATTCACAGGGCGCAATATGGTTTCCTTTTCATAGATGGAAAGGGCTTCCCGTCGCTGAAAGCAATGGTTGCCTGTGGTGATGATGTCTGCACCGGCAGAAAAAAGCTGTTCCATGGAATATTTGGTGATGCCGTTTCCTTGCGCAGAATTTTCGCCGTTGACAACGGTCAAGTCAATCTGGTACTTGCGCTTCAGCTGCGGCAGCTTCTTTTCCAGAAATGTACAGCCAGCATTGCCGACCACGTCGCCGATAAATAGTATGTGCATACCTTTTTTCTCCTATTCTGTATTGCTTTCGGTATCGCTCTTTTGATTGCAATCGTAAGCATTCTTTCTCTCAGAGAACAGTATAGCATAATGGTTTTATTTTGTCAAGAATGTTTTACGATATAAGCATAAAAATCCATTTTTGTGCATATTTCTTGCTTGGTTGCATAATTGCTTTTTTTTGAGGAATATGCTATAATGTAGAAAATTTTCCCTGAAATGCGGACGTTCATTGGAAAGGAGCTGTGACATGCACGATCTCTTTCGCCCGATTACAACATTACAGCATGTTGCGCAGAAACGGGCTGCCCTGTATGCAAAACTGGATATTACCACACCGTATGATTTGCTGTATCATTTTCCCCGTCACTATCTGGATTACCGGCACCCTGTTTCGATTGCAGAAGCCCAGAACCAATCCATTGCCGTTCTGCGGGTTCGGATTTTACAGAAGTTGTCTCCACAATTTGTCCGGAATGGATTGACGGTCTTCAAAGCCATTGCAGAAGATGCAACGGGACAGATTACAATTGTTACTTATAATACACCTTATGCGATCAATGCGCTTGTCATCGGGGCGGAATATTGTATGTCGGGAAAAATCGGCGGCAATCTGTTCCGGAAGGATATCTATTCGCCGCACATCATTCCGGCAGAGAGCAAAGAACAGATTCGTCCGGTTTATCCGCTGACAACCGGTCTGACAACAAATATGGTGGAGAACAATGTCAGACAAGCGCTGACCCTGTTGCAGGAAGCCCCCTTTGAATGGATGCCGGGGGCAATTCTGACACAGTATCAGCTGCCCCTGTTAGTGGATGCGCTGCCGGCAATGCACTTTCCGCATACATTAGAGGAGATGGAGCAGGCACGGCGACGGCTGGCATTTGATGAATTGTTGCAACTGCAAATCGGAATGCGGATGCTCCGGCGGAGAAGTCAGAAAGAAACGGCGTTGCAGATGCAGGCTGTGGAGATGCAGCCGTTTTATCAGGCGTTGCCGTTTTCCCTGACCGCCGGACAGCAGGCAGCTGTCTCTGAAATGACCCAGGATCTCTGCCGCAATGTGCCGATGAATCGACTTTTGCAGGGCGATGTCGGAAGCGGTAAGACTGCTGTAGCAGCCGCAGCGTGTTATTTTGCAGCAAAAAACGGGATGCAGAGCGCATTGATGGCACCAACCGAAATTCTTGCCGGACAGCATTACGCAACATTACAGAAGATGTTGGAACCGTTGGGGATTTCCGTGGGGCTGTTGACCGGTTCGATGCGGACAAAAGAAAAGAATGCCATTCGGGCAGCCATTGCAGATGGGACTTGTATGGTATTGGTCGGCACCCATGCGATTTTTCAGAAGACCGTGGTGTTTGCCAATCTGGCATTGGTCATTACTGATGAACAGCATCGGTTCGGCGTAGAACAGCGCAGCCAGTTGGCGGAGAAGGGAAATTGTCCTCATAAGTTGGTCATGTCGGCAACGCCGATTCCCAGAACGTTGGCGTTGATGATTTATGGGGATCTGGATATTTCGATTTTGAAAGAGCTGCCGAGCGGCAGAAAACCAGTGGAGACGTATGCCGTAACGGGGCGATTGCGCCAACGGGCATATCATTTTATAGAGAAAGAATTGGTGCAGGGACGGCAGGCTTATATTGTATGCCCCATGATTGAAGAGGGAGAGCAGGATTTACAGGCGGTTGCCAAGTATGCGGAACAGATACAAAATGGTGCGTTTGCAGCGTATCGGGTTGGCTTGCTGCACGGAAAGATGAAAGCAGCGGAAAAAGAAACGGTCATG
This sequence comes from uncultured Ruminococcus sp., assembly GCA_964399025.1. Lineage (GTDB taxonomy): Bacteria > Bacillota > Clostridia > Oscillospirales > Ruminococcaceae > Ruminococcus_C. The sequence goes on from CAYNPC010000077.1 coordinate 7,608, forward strand.
CGTGCGTTCCGGGATCGGGAATTGGATTTGCTGGTCTGTACAACGGTGGTGGAAGTCGGTGTGGATGTGCCGAATGCAACCGTTATGATGATAGAGAATGCGGAACGGTTCGGCTTGTCCCAGCTGCACCAGCTGCGAGGACGGGTCGGCAGAGGCAGCGCACAGAGCTATTGTATTCTGGTGACGGATCATGTGACGGAGGCTTGCCGGAAGCGAATGCAGATTATGAGCCGGACACGGGACGGATTTCAGATTGCAGAAGCGGATTTGCAGCTTCGTGGACCGGGGGATTTTTTTGGTGAGCGACAGCATGGCTTGCCACCTCTCAAGGCAGCAGATATGGTAAGAGATATGGAATTGGTGCAACAGACGGAGCAGGCGGCGAAACAGATTCTGGAGGATGATCCGGATCTGACAGCACAGGGGCATCAGGGGTTGCGGTTGGAAGTGCTGCGGTTATTCTCAAAAACGGGGGAAAATGGCGTGGTTTTGTAGCGAATCGGCGGGAAAACACGGGGTTTGTGCAAATTATCCAAAAAGTTGTATTATTTTTTGGAATAAGAATTACTTGACAAAAGTGCAAAAACGGTGTATAATAACAGAGTTGTCACACGAGATCAGCGAAAGAGATGAGGACAAGAGGGCAGAAATGAGCGGGAACACTCTGGCGAGCAAACGGGTTCATGAAAAGTTCACTTGAC
>CAYNPC010000078.1:0-8022 GCA_964399025.1 uncultured Ruminococcus sp.
GTAATATTAGAACCAACGGCTTCCTGCAAAGCTTGATAGATTTGTTCCTGTTCGCCTTTCAGATGTGGCGGTGTCAGGAGGGTGTCTACCGTTGCGCCGAATGTACAGCCAGTCAGCAATCCCAGCAGACACCCTGTCGTCAGAAAAAGGCGGATTAACCCTGCCGGTCGCATAACGGAATATACGGTTTCTGTTTTGTAATTGGCTTGTATGCTGGACGGATAATCCGTTTGCCGGTGAGCAGTTCTTCCATACGGTGGGCTGCCCAGCCGACCATTCTGGCACTGGCAAAGAGCGGCGTGAACAGCTCATCCGGAATGCCCAGCATCCGGTAAACCAGACCAGAGTACATATCCACGTTGGCACACATTGCCTTGTCTACGCCACGGACTTCTTTCATCAGTTCCGGTGTCAGGCGTTCTACCAGAGAGAGCAGCTTGAATTCTGCTTCAATTTCCTTGCCCTTTGCCATTTCGAAGGCTTTCCGTTTCAGGATGACAGCACGTGGGTCGGAGAGGGTGTAGACAGCGTGTCCCATACCGTAAATCAGACCGGAACGGTCGCCAGCTTCCTTGCGGAGAATCTTTGTCACGAAGTCAGCCACTTCGCCTTCGTCTTCCCAGTTCTTGACGTTTTCCTTGATGCAGTCCAGCATCTGTACGACTTTGATATTTGCACCGCCGTGACGGGAACCCTTGAGTGAGTTGATGGCAGTGGTATAAGCGGCATACGGGTCTGTGCCGGAAGAAGTTGCAACACGGCAGGCAAATGTAGAGTTATTACCGCCGCCATGTTCTGCATGGATGGAGAGCATGATGTCAAGCAGCTGTGCTTCCTGCTTGGTGTAGTTGCGGTCTGTACGGGTGAGGGAGAGGATGGATTCTGCGGTTCCCTCTTCTGGACGCAGCTGGTGAATGACCATGCTGGCGTTGTCAAACTTGTGGCGTTTTGCCTGATATGCACTGCTCATGAGAATCGGCATCTTGGCAATCAGTCCCAGTGCGATGCGCATTTCGCCTTCTAAATCCGGATGTTCCGGATCGTCATCGTAAGAATAAAGAGAGAGAATGCTTCTTGCCAGTTTGTTCATGACATTTTTGGATGGTGCTTGCATGATGCTGTCCACCAGAAAACCCGCTGGCAGTTCCCGCCGGATGGCGAGGGATTTCCGCATCACATCCAGTTCGGTTGCGTTTGGCAGTTCGCCTAACAGCAGCAGGTAGACGATTTCTTCAAAGAGAAAACGGTCTTCTTTTTCTGCATTTTCTACCAGATCGGTGATGCTGTAACCACGGTAAATCAATTCTCCCGGTACCGGTTTCCGTTCTCCTTCATCAATGACGTAGCCGTGCACGCTACAGATACGTGTAATGCCGGCAACGACACCGGAACCGTCGCTGTGACGCAAACCACGGTTGACACCGAATTTTTCGTACAACTCCGGATCAATGTTGGAATATTTCCGCAGGTTGTCGCATAGTTTTTTAATATCCGGCTGGTGTGCATTGGTCAAATTATTTTCTTGCATGGTCATAAGAAAGGCCTCCTTTTATGATAGCGCAATTACAGATGCCACCGCCGCTGTAATCCGCTGGTTTGGTCGTGATTTTTTTCATCTATGTCATTTTATTATACACGAAATTGCCATCGCTGTCAACATGCGGAATCGCATTGCACGGAAATGACGGGACGGGAAAAGAGGGTTTTATGAGACGAGAACGGATGATGATTGTTGCATTTGCCATTTTATTGACAGCGATTCCGGTGTTACCGGCGTGGATGCTCTCCCACACAGAGCAGACTTCCTCGGAACAGCATACAACGGAATTGCCTGCGGAGACGGATTTTCACGTACTGGATGTGACGACAGGCGAGGTGATCACCGTATCTGTGCGAGACTATGTGATTGGTGCAGTCTGTGCAGAAATGCCGGCAACGTTTGAACCGGAAGCCCTCAAAGCACAGGCGGTGGCATCCCATACGTATGCGGTGCGGCAACAACAACTGGAGCAGGCAAATCCGACACCGGATTTGTGCGGTGCAGATTTCTCCAATGACAGCGCACAGTATCAGGCGTATTTCACAGAAAATCAGGCAAAGCAATATTATGGCGAACAGTTTGATTTATACTATAAAAAAGTAGCTGCGGCAGTGGATGATGTGTTGCCCTATCTTTTGACTTATGAGGAAACGCCGATTATCGCAGCATTCTGTTCGATGTCTGCCGGACAGACGGAATCGGCGGAAACGGTCTGGGGACAAGCTGTCCCGTATCTGATTTCTGTGGACAGTACCGTGGATGAAATGGCACCGGATTTTCTGGAGGCAGTCACGATTTCTGAAGACGAGATGCAAGCCGCCTTGCAGACCCTTGCACCAGATGTAGAACTGGATGCAGCCCATCCGGAAAACTGGCTGACCGTGGAAACGGTTTCCGATGCCGGCACCGTCTGCACTGCCATCGTGGGGGAATGTGTCACCGTCAGCGGACAGGATGTCCGAACGGCTCTTTCCCTACGGGCAGCAGCGTTTACAGTAGATTATGCAGATGGCGTATTTACCATGACCACAAAAGGCTATGGGCATGGTGTGGGCATGAGCCAGTATGGTGCGAATGCGATGGCAAAAAACGGCGCAGATTGGACAGAAATTCTCGCTTATTATTATCCCGGAACGACATTGACGGATCTGACCGAGTCGTATGTTGTGCAAAATACGGAAAAATAGTAAAAAAACAAAGAATACGGGGAATTTATCAGAAATTTGCTTGACAAACGGGGAAAAGTAGAGTAAAATAGATATAATCAAATGAAATAAGTCAGGAATACCGGCAACTGAGTTGTCTGGTGCAAGAGAAGCTGTTTGAGCGCATTGCCTTTTGTAAGGGGAAATGCCTTTAACAGTTTTTGTTTACCCGGAGATAGCAGTTGTCAAAAAACGGAGGGAACCAAGATGGAGAATGGAATGTGTGAGAAGTTCGGAAAACAGGGTCTGACATTCGATGACGTTCTGCTGATCCCGGCAGAATCCGATGTGACCCCGAATATGATTGAACTGGGCACGACATTAGCTGGGAATGTTCGTCTGAACACCCCGATTATGACGGCGGCAATGGATACCGTGACAGAAGCGGCAATGGCGATTGCAATTGCCAGAGAAGGTGGTATCGGTATTATCCACAAGAATATGACCATTGAGCAGCAGGCTGATGAAGTGGACAAGGTAAAGCGTTCAGAAAATGGTGTCATTGTCAATCCGTTCTCTCTGACAGAAGATCGGCTGGTTGCCGATGCAGATGAACTGATGGGCAAATACAAGATTTCCGGCGTGCCGATTGTAGACCGCACCGGAAAGCTGGTTGGCATTATCACCAACCGTGATATGCGTTTCCTGACCGATTACGGCGCACCGATTTCCGAAGTGATGACAAAGGACAATCTGATCACCGCACCGGTTGGCACAACGATGGAAGAAGCGCAGAACATTCTGCGTCAGCACAAGATTGAGAAGCTGCCGCTGGTAGATGAAAACGGCTATCTCAAGGGCTTGATTACCATTAAGGATATCGAAAAATCCGTACAGTTCCCGAACTCTGCAAGAGATGAAAAGGGACGGTTGCTCTGCGGTGCTGCGATTGGCATTACTGCGAATGTACTGGAGCGGACCAGTGCGCTGGTTGATGCACAGGTTGACGTGCTGGTATTGGATTCTGCACACGGTCACAGCAAGAACATTATGGAATGTCTCCGGAAAGTCAAGGCAGCGTTCCCGAACGTGCCGGTGATTGCCGGAAATATTGCCACAGCAGAAGCAGCAGAAGCCCTGATTGCAGCGGGTGCAGATGCTGTCAAGGTCGGAATTGGACCGGGTTCTATCTGTACAACACGTGTTGTTGCAGGCATTGGCGTTCCGCAGGTTACAGCTGTTTATGATGTTGCACAGGTTGCCAAGAAGTACGGCGTGCCGGTGATTGCAGACGGTGGTATCAAGTATTCGGGTGATATTGTCAAGGCATTGGCAGCTGGTGCAAATGTTGTGATGCTTGGTTCTCTGCTGGCAGGTTGCGAGGAAGCACCGGGCGAGACAGAGATTTATCAGGGCAGACAGTTCAAGGTATACCGTGGTATGGGCAGTCTGGCAGCGATGGCAAACGGTTCCAAGGATCGTTATTTCCAGGAAGGTGCAAAGAAGCTGGTACCAGAGGGTGTAGAAGGTCGTGTACCGTACAAGGGGAGTGTGGCAGACACAATTTTCCAGCTGATTGGTGGCATCCGTTCTGGTATGGGTTATTGTGGTTGCAAGAACATTCCGCTGCTGCATGAGAAGGCAAAGTTTGTACAGATTACAGGCGCAGGTCTGGTGGAAAGCCATCCGCATGACATTCAGATCACAAAGGAAGCCCCGAACTATTCGGCACATATGTAATCGAGAAAGCGAAAAAATAAGAAAAAACAAGATGGTGTCCTGCTTGGTGGGATGCCATCTTTGCAATGGAAATAAAACAGGCTGTACCAGCCCCGTGAATGGGTTCGGTACAGCCTTTCTTTAGTTTGTCACGCTTTCTACCGCAGCCGCCAGCAGATTCCATGTGCAACGGTCAACCATACCGGTGACTTTACAGCCAGTATAGCCTTGGAAAATCCGCACCGCTTCCTGTGTAGCAGCATCATAAATGCCCGTCATTTGCAAATCGCCAGCGTTGCAATAGCGCAGATGCAGCGTTTTCAGAATGCTTTGCACCACCAACACAGCAAATCCTGTTTCCCCTGCTCCCAGAATTTCCCGCTCTTTCGTGAATACCGTGAGCTTGGCAGGCGTGTGCCCAATCAATCGCCGATATTGTGTCACAATCGCATCCCATGTTGCACGGTTTGTCTCACCCGTGGGATGCAATCCGTTTTTCTGCTGAAATGCCCGCACCGCCAGTGCAGTTTCTCGTCCATAAATGCCGTCCGGAATGACCCGTGGAATGGTTTCATCATAAAAGGAAATGCTATAAAGATATTGCTGCAATTCCCGAATGTGATTGCGTCTGTCTTGATTGGTGTATGCCATCTGTCTTCCCCCCTTATGAAATTACATATCCCGGATTCTGATACGGCTGCTTTTCATAGCCATATTTCAAATCGGAATAGACACTGGTAATGTCATTCCATGTCGTAACCCCGACAGAACCGGTTTCTGTCAACCCGAACAGACGTTGAAATGTCTGGACAGCAGCACGTGTTACAGGACCAAAATAACCGGTTGCCCGAACCGAACCAATTTCCGGATAGCTCTGCCCGATGTACGTCAGATAGGTTTGCAGAATGCGGACATATGGACTCGTAACGCCCTCCTGTAACAGGACACCCGGAAACGGTACAATTTCTTCGCTCTCTTCTGTCGGTTCTGGCAGGGAATCAATAATGCCCATATAAGCACGGTACAGGTCATACCAAGTCGCACGATCTACCACACCTGTTTCCGGTAAGCCATATGTCTTCTGAAAGGACTTGACAGATTGTTCTGTCTGGCTGCCGAAATAACCGGTAATCGGTACGCTCTGTACACTGACATAATACGCCCCGACCATGGCAAGATAATACTGAATCGCACGCACGGTCTGTCCCTGCATACCGATGTGGACATCTTCGGCGTACTGTTGTGGAAATTCCTCCTGCGCAATGCCCTCTGAATCCAGTTCTGCCAGATGCTTGACACTGGTATAAATATAGGCGATGCGATACCATGTGGCTTCGTCCACCGTTCCGGTGGGAGAGAGGTTGAAAATCTCCTGAAATGCCAGAACAGCGGCTTGTGTGTTGTAATCGTAGCTGCTGTTGATATCGGCGATTTTGGGAATGGCAGGGTAGTTTCGGGCGATGCGGTTCAGTTGAATCTGCAACGTGCGGACATCTTCCCCGATATACCCCAAGGCAATGGGAAATCCCGGATAGGATTGTGTCGGGGCTTGCACAGGGGCGTTGCGCACCAATTCGATATCATTGCCGTAGTAATACACCAAGATATCGTAAGGAACGTAGCCTTGTTCTGCCAGATCGACAGTTCCCCATTGCGACAATCCGTCACACGTGACCGTTGTGCCGTTGCAGAATGCTGCAAACAATGGCTCGGTTGTGCCGATGCGCCGGATGTAGGTGTGCAATTGTTCATCGACCAGCCGGTTGATGTTGTCGAAAATTTCTCGCCCGTAAATGAATTTCTGGTCATATTGTGTGGAATCGGTAATGTCGAAATCATAGCCTCTGGAACGGTACCATTCTGTGTAAATGCGGTTGAGCGCAAAGGTGATAATGGCATAGATATTTGCACGCAGTGCCGCTTCCGGCCAAGTCGGATAGATTTCGCTGGACGTGACATTCTTGATGTAATCAGAAAAGGAAATGGTCACGGTTGCGGCATTGCTGTCCGGCTTGCCGAGGTGTACCATAATGGTTTCCGGAATATACGGTTCTCCTCTTGGCATAGATGGCATCTCCTATTTGGTTGTGCTGCCGGTTGCTTCCGGAAAGCGTGGTTCTGTATTTTCATAGACAATGGCTTGTGCGGCAGTCTGTGGGAACTGCGGCAGGGGAATCATGGCGAACTTCTGCAAAGAGGTGATGCCAGCGAATATGGGCAGCCCACGACTCTCCATACGCAGATAATCCGGATGATAAATGCTGACATCGTAGTTGCGATAGCGTGGGCGACGATCGGCTGTCTCATTGTTTTCCTGTGTGGGGGCAGGCAGTGGAATGCGGTCTGTTTCGCCACTCTCGTTGGTGGTAGTGGTGTAATGCAATCGTGTTTCTGCGCCCTCTACGGAAGTGACCGTGACCGTAACGCCCGGCATAGGCATGGCTTCGTTGCCGGTACGGGTGATGACTTTCAGAAACCCATATTCTGTGTCGGGGTTTGTTGGCGGAACGGATTCCAGTTCGACCACTTCCGGCAGGGTAGCCGATATTGGCAGTTCCCGCTCTTCTGTTTTTTCTGTTTCTTCCGTTGGGTTTGTTTGTTCCGGCACGTCTGGTTCATCCAGATGTTCTGTCAGCGGATGGGCGTTGCGATAAAGCCGCATCATTTCCGCCTGATATTCTTCGGGCGTTTTTGGGATATGCTGCATAAAAACATGCCTCCTCTGCAATCGGATTCTGGTGTAGTATATGCAGGGATGCAATCAAACAGAACAAGGGAAACACCGTTTGGCATTTCCCTTGTGATTGGATTTTGAAAAGTCGGTTCGGCTCAGGAGACATCTGCCGGAACGGCATCCCGTCGGAACAGGAAGGAGATACACCAGACCGCTGATATGGCGACCAGAATATAAATCGTCCGACTGATGATAGAAGCTGCGCCGCCGAACATCCACGCCACTAAGTCCCATTGGAAGATGCCAATCAGACCCCAGTTGATGCCGCCGATAATCAACAGAATCAATGCAAGTTTATCCCACATATGACAACACCTCATTTCTTTGATAACAGCATTCTGCCGTGCAGAAATAGGATAACCATATGACGGAAAACTATGCAAAGCAGTTGAGAGAAGCGAGAGGAACAGTAGAAAATTTCTCTTTTTTTCCAGATATTTTGGTGATATTGCCCAAAAAACGGGTTGCAAAAGCTTTTTTTCCGAAAAAAGCTTGACGATTTCCGAAAAGTAGGGTATAATAAGGACAGTGACAATAATGTTGAATTATTATCACTCGTTTTGTTGTCTCCTTTCTTTTGTTCTACATATGTTTTTTCGCCGTCGGCTGAGTTCCGACGGCAATTTTTTTTGCCATCACAAAAAAACACGCTGTATCGTTTTGGTACAGCGTGTTTTGATTTTGTAGGTATTCATTCAATTGCAATGTCATGCATTGGTTGGGATAGAAGGAATCAAGAAAATCAGATAGGACATCAGGGTTGCTACGTCGCTATCATCAATCGTTCCATCTCCGGTACAATCCGCAACCGTTTTCTGTGTATCTGACAACGTCAACACATTCGCCATGGCTTTGCTGAGGGTGACGGCATCCGATAAGTTGAT
>CAYNPC010000079.1:0-7869 GCA_964399025.1 uncultured Ruminococcus sp.
TGTCGTATCCCCTTGCGCTTCCGCATTCCCCTCTGGTTTCAATAATCCATCATATCTATAAGCAGCGTGTTTACTTTTTCTTTCTGTAAACAAATGCTACAGCACCAGCTGCGGTCATGGTCAGACCCAGTGCAACTGCTGGCATCGTGGTGGTATCCCCTGTCTGTGGTGTGCTCTCAGTATTTTCTACAATGGCAACTGTCTGTTCAACAACAGCCGGTGTTTCCACTGACGGGCAATATGTCCAATCACAGCAGCACGGACCCCAATAGAACGGTGGGAACGGATCTTCCGGCGGATTCAGTGTCGGAACATCTTCCGGTACAACCTCTGTCATACCATACTGGTCAATTGCATAATAAACATAAGAACCATCATCAAATTCTACACCAACGTACATGGTCGGATTTACGCCGGAACCCTGATACGTGCCGCAGTAATAAACGCCATAATCAATTGCGTTATCACCCAGCGAATCGTAGAAGTTCATGAATGTATAGAAGAATTCATCGTAAAGCGCATTGTCTGCGGTTACAATGTCACCAAACATATCAACATCCTGATACGGTGTGGTGTAAGCAACGCTGACTTCGCCGTCCTCGGAAACGGAGAAAACTGCCTGCCATGTGTTGCCATCATCTTCAAAATAGAAAACGTGCAGCAAACCAACATAAGAACCATCTTCCAGTTCAATGATGTTGCTGTCAATTACGTATGTGTCATCCGGCATGTTCAAGCCAATTTCAATGCCTGCTGCCAAATCACCGATCTGCTGATTCAGGTCATCCATGATTGCAATGACTTCCTCAATCGGTCTGGTTGTTTCTGCATCTGCTTCTTCATCTGTTTCTGCATCTGCATCGCCCAATGTTTCGTCTTCTTCTGTTGCTGCATCTTCGTCTGTTGTTGTTGCATCTGCATCATCTTCTGCTACGTCAGCATTGGTTTCCGTTGCTGCATCCGTAGAGGAAGCAGTTTCGGCAGTTGTGGTTTCTGTTGTGCTGTCGCTTGTTGTGCCAGCTGCTGCACTGCTGCTGGTTTCTGCAACGGTTTCATTTTTTTCCGTGTCAGCTGCTGCTGCGGTTTCCGAAGTCTCTGCGGTTGATACAGCTTCTGTTTCCTTTTCTTCCGCTGTGGAAGAAGAAGCGGAAACAGTTGTGGATGCTGCTGCACTTGCACTGGTCGTCTTTTCGCTCTGTGTAGAAGCAGCTGCGGTTGTGGTTGCAGATGCCGAAGCAGCAGAAGCACTTGTACTACTACTTGTGCTTTCCTGTACACTGCTCGATGTTTCTACAGCGACACTTGCTTCCTCAACAGCAACGTCATCTGCCATTGCTGTCATGCTCAGTGTTCCCAGCATACTCAGAGATGCCAGAACTGCCAACATTTTCTTCATTTTCATGTGGTTTCCTCCGTTCTTTCTTGTTTTTATTTTTCCAAAATCAAACAACAAAAAAACAGGCGCACGTACCCCCTATGGGCACATTACACCTGTTCTCGTTTTGAAGCAGACTTCTGCTTTGTGCGATTTTGACAAACGGACGCTATTATAGCCCCCCCCCGTTTCCAGAGATTGCCATTGTCAATCTTACACAAAACATATATTCCACTTCCTTTCGTCTGATTTCTTCCATTATATCACGCATAACCATAATTGTCAATGATATTTCTTATATTTGTAAGATTCCACAAATAATGAATCGTGCAATTAGGCAGATTTCTCAATTTTTTACAGACTTCTATGTCGGGAAACGCATTTCACACAAAAAAAGACAGCCGACCATTCATAATGGCGACTGTCTTTTTATTATTTTTCTGCGATATATTGATGCAATCGGTGCGATAACATCATCAAGCTATCGCCCATGTGCACATTTTCCACCTGTATGCAGGAACGGTCTACTTCCAGATCACAGTGACTGAAATTCCAGAACCCCTTGATCCCCAGCTCCACCAGTTCTTCCGCTACGGCCTGCGCTGCCGCTTCCGGAATGCAAAGCACTGCTGCGACCGGATGCGCCTGCTCACAAAATGCAGCCAGCTGCGCCATCGGACGAATCTCCAGACCGCCCAGCACGTCCCCGTGCAGTTTCGGCGAACTGTCAAAAATACCAGTCAGGGAAAATCCATAGGATGAAAAATCAATATTCACTGCAATCACACTGCCCAGATGCCCTGCACCAATCAGGATTGCCGGTTTGCATTGATCCAGACCGATGACTTTTCCCAGCTGTGCCCGAAGTTCGGACACCCGATAACCATAGCCCTGATGTCCAAACCCACCAAAACAGTTGAAATCCTGTCGAACCTGTGATGCGGTTGACCCCAGTCTCGTAGCAAGTCCTTGTGAGGAAGTCCGTTCAATCCCTTTCCGCTCCATTTCGATCAGACAGCGGTAGTACCTTGGTAATCTCCGAATAACAGAATCGGAAACCAGTTCTTTCAGCATGATCGGATGCACTCCCATTCTTTCTTCTGTCTGTTACTGCATCTTTGCAGCCAGTCTTTCCTGAATTGCCTCCAGAAATTCCTTCGAGTTGACCTTCTTCTTGTTCTCCAGCTTGGAAATCAGATACAAGTCTCCTGTCATAACCCCATCTTCGATGGTCTGAATGGTGGCTGCTTCCAGCTTGTCAGCAAACGCCATCAGTTCCGGCAGGTTGTCCAGTTCGCCACGCTTCCGCAGCGCACCACTCCATGCAAAAATCGTTGCAACAGAGTTGGTGGAAGTTTCTTCGCCCTTCAGATACTTGTAATAGTGACGCTGTACAGTACCGTGTGCAGCTTCGTATTCATAGATGCCACTCGGAGAAACCAGAACAGAAGTCATCATTGCCAGACTGCCGTAAGCGGTCGAAACCATATCGGACATGACATCGCCGTCATAGTTCTTGCATGCCCAGATATAACCGCCGTTGGAACGAATGACTCTTGCAACAGCATCGTCAATCAGCGTGTAGAAATATTCAATGCCAGCTTCTGCAAACTTTTCCTTGTACTCTGCATCGAAAATTTCCTGGAAGATGTCCTTGAATGTGTGGTCATACTGCTTGGAAATGGTATCCTTTGTTGCAAACCATACATCCTGCTTCAGATCCAGACCGTAGTTGAAGCAAGCCCGTGCAAAACCAGCGATGGAATTCTTCTTGTTGTGCAGACCCTGAATGATGCCATCTGTATCCTTGAAATCAAAAATCAGCTGGCGGGTTTCCTTGCCTTCTGCATCGGTAACAACCAATTCTGCCTTAGAACCCTGCTGCACTTTCATTTCGGTGTTCTTGTAAACATCGCCATAAGCGTGACGAGCAATGGTGATTGGCTTTGTCCAAGTCGGGATATACGGTTCTACCCCCTTGACCAGAATCGGGGTACGGAATACGGTGCCGTCCAGAATGGCACGGATTGTTCCGTTCGGGCTTTTCCACATCTGGGAAAGATTGTATTCCGGCATTCTTGCTGCATTCGGCGTAATGGTAGCGCACTTAACTGCAACCCCATACTTCAAAGTTGCGTTGGCACTGTCAACCGTTACCTGATCCTTTGTCTTTTCCCGATATTCCAGACCGAGATCATAGTATTCCGTCTTCAGATCCACATACGGTGTCAGCAGAATATCCTTAATCCACTGCCACAGGATACGGGTCATTTCGTCGCCGTCCATTTCAACCAATGGGGTTGTCATTTGAATCTTTGCCATTGTTTTTTCCTCCTACTCAAATCCTTGCCTTACTTGCTCAGTGCATCTCTGGTATAATCCAGCAGACCGCCTGCCAGAATGATATCCTTGGTTCTACCCGTCAGTTCGCACAGCACCGGAATTTCCACGCCTGTTGTCTGGTTGACCAGTGTCAGTGTGGTTTCACCTGCTTCAATGTGCTGCCGTACATTTGCCAGTTCCAGTACGTCACCCTGTGCAATCTTTTCATAATCTGCTTCGTTGACAAATGTCAGCGGCAAAATTCCAGCATTGATGAGGTTTGCACGGTGAATTCTTGCGAAACTCTTCACCAGAACTGCCTTTACCCCCAGATACAGCGGTGCCAATGCAGCGTGTTCTCTGGAAGAACCCTGTCCATAGTTTGAACCACCAACAATGATGCTCTTGCCCATTTCCTTTGCTCTGGTCGGGAATGCTTCATCACAAACAGTAAAGCAGTGCTGAGAAATTGCCGGAATATTGGATCGCAGCGGCAGAATCTTTGCACCAGCCGGCATAATGTGGTCTGTGGTGATGTTATCGCCAACCTTCAGAGAACAACCTGCTGTAATGGTTGCATCCAACGGTGCGGTTTCTGGGAATGGCTTGATGTTCGGGCCACGCAGAATTTCTACGCTGTCCATCTCTTCTTCTGCAACCGGCTTTACAATCATATTGTCGTTGGCTGTAAACTTCTCCGGCAGAATAAAGTTCGGCATTTCGCCCAGCTCTCTCGGATCGCTCAGATAACCAGTCAGTGCAGAATACGCTGCCAGCTCCGGAGAAACCAGATAAATCTGTCCGTCCTTTGTGCCAGAACGACCAAGGAAGTTCCGGTTGAACGTCCGCAAAGAAATACCGCCGGAATTCGGAGACTGTCCCATACCAATGCAAGGACCGCAAGCACTTTCCAGAATTCTTGCGCCGGCATCAATCATGATCTTCAACAGACCCATATCTGCCATCATTGTCAGCACCTGCTTAGAACCCGGTGCGATGGACAGGGAAACATCCGGATTGACAGTCTTGTCTTTCAGAATGTATGCCACCTTCATCATATCCAACAGAGAAGAGTTGGTGCAAGAACCAATGCAAACCTGATCAATTTTCAGCTTGCCGATTTCTGCTACGCTCTTGACATTGTCCGGAGAATGCGGACAGGCTGCCAACGGCACCAGTTCACTCAGGTTGATTGCTACCACTTCATCATAAACAGCATCCGGATCTGCCTTCTGTTCTGTCCAGACTTCGCCTCTGCCCTGTGCTTCGAGGAACTGCTTTGTCACTTCATCAGATGGGAAAATAGAAGTGGTTGCGCCCAGTTCTGCACCCATATTTGTGATCGTAGCACGTTCCGGAACAGACAGTGTCTTGACCCCTTCGCCGCAATATTCAATTACCTTGCCAACGCCGCCCTTAACAGAGAGCCGCTTCAGCACTTCCAGAATGACATCCTTTGCAGCAACCCACGGAGACAGCTTACCAGTCAGTTCTACCTTTACAACCTGCGGACAGGTAATATAATAGGTACCGCCACCCATTGCAACGGCAACGTCCAGACCACCTGCGCCCATCGCAATCATGCCAATGCCGCCGCCAGTCGGTGTGTGGCTGTCGGAACCGATCAATGTCTTGCCCGGTACGCCGAACCGTTCCAGATGTACCTGATGACAGATTCCGTTGCCCGGACGGGAGAAGTAAATGCCGTGCTTCTTAGCAACACTGCCGATGAACCGATGGTCATCCGCATTTTCAAAACCACTTTGCAGTGTGTTGTGGTCAATGTACGCAACACTGCGCTCTGTCCGTACTCTCGGTACGCCCATTGCCTCAAATTCCAGATATGCCATTGTACCAGTGGCATCCTGTGTCAATGTCTGGTCAATCCGGATTCCGATTTCGGTTCCCTTTTTCAGTTCGCCCTCTACGAGGTGCGCTTTCAGGATTTTCTCCGTTAATGTCAAACCCATGTTTCTCAAGTCCTTTCTCTTCATTAGGGGATGATTCCGAAGGAATGCAAATTCCTTCCCATGCAACTATTGTACCAAATTCAGCGGTATCTTGTCAAGAAATTCACAAAGTTTCTTGTTTGCAAAAGCATTTTTTTCTTTTCACCGTTTTTCTTTATGCGATTTGCCTCGATGAGAAAATAGAAAACAGCACAGATATTTTCGCTTCTTCACAAAAAAGACTTGAAACCATGCAGGTTTTTCGTTATACTGATACTGTAATATGTTCTATCTTTTTCGCAAACGAGGAGGTCTTTTTATGCGAACAACCAAAAGCGCAACCAAGGCAGCAGCCTTGCTGCTGGCAGGTGTCATCACGGCCAGCACGACAGCTGTTTTGCAGTCGCAATCTGGCATTTCCGTTTCCGCCGATGACGATACAGTCAAGATTCTGGCGATGGGCGATTCCATCACAGACGGCTATATCAATGGCGACAACGGTTACCGGAAATATTTCAATTACTACTTACAGCAGAACGGAATCACCAATTTTGACATGGTGGGACCGAACAACAACTGGACAAACGAAACCACTTACAACTGGAACGGCACAACCATTACCTACGATCCGGCACACGCTGGTTATAGTGGCTATGCCATTCAGCAAATCGGCAGCAGAAGCGGTCTGAAGGAAATGATCTTTGACACCACATACTACAGCAGTGATGGCACGACTGGTAACATGCTGGAAACGTATGATCCGGACATCATCATGCTGCAAATCGGCACAAATGACATTCTGGACTGTTATCTGGATGGCATCGGAGATCGATTGGAAGCACTGGTGGACATGATTCTGCCTTATGTTTCAGAAGAGGGCAAAGTGCTCTATCTCGCTTCTATTCCGGACATTGATGTTTCGGTTCGTTATGACTGGCTGGGCAATTACGCTTACACGCTGCTTGGTTTCTCTTACAGCGAAGATCCGGAAGCCTATACCGCTGCGGTAGAATCTGCGATTGACGACTACAACACCACCGTGCAGGAATTGGTTGCCAAAAAGCAGGCAGAAGGCGCACACATTTACTTCTCTGATGTCAACAGCGTTGTAGATATGAAGACCGGTCTGGAGGATGGCGTACATCCGAATGAAGATGGCTATGCCTGCATGGGAAAACACTGGGCAAATCTGTTGATGGAAACCTATTTTAATAGTACTACCACAACACCATCAGAAAGTTCCACCACCACAACGACCACGACAACAACAACTACGACCACAACCACGACTACGACAGAACCGACTACCACTTCAACCACGACGACAACCACCAGTGAAGCACCTGCTTCTTCCACTGTGCCGTCTGTGACAGAAACAACACCGGTGGAAACAACACAGACCAGCCAGACTGTGGCAGGCGATGACACGGCAATTCACCTGACCGATGTGGCAATCGACACGACGATTGATCTGAGCAATTACAAGAACATTTCGTCCATTCAGGTTGTACTGGCGGATTCCACTTCCAGCGATTTCAAGGGCTGTGTGACATTGGGCAATTGGCAGCAGAACGTAGATTTCACCAATGCAGATTTCACAAATGGCACACTGACAATTGTACCGGATACGGATTATGATAAGATGACCATCTATCAGTATGCCGGCAGCATTGCGCTGAAAGAAATCATCGTGAATTGCCAAAGTGCAACTGGCACGACGGCAACAACCAGCACAACACAGGACAGTACAACAACCACTACGACCACTACGACCACGACAACTGTAACGCCATCTACATCTGTGCTTGGCGATGTCGACGGTGATGGCACTGCAAATCTGGTAGATTTGGTGCTGCTGCAAAAATATCTGGTTCATAAAACAACATTGACAACAGAACAGTGGAATCGGGCAGATTTGAACAAGGATGGCAAATGCAATGTAATTGATGCCATTCTATTGAGAAGATTGCAAACCGCTACAACATTGTGATAGCGTGATCGCACATAACCAAAAAATCCCCTCACCGGAAGAACCGATGAGGGGATTTTCGTATAAACTGGTGGGCCATCGGGGACTCGAACCCAGGACCGACCGGTTATGAGCCGGTTGCTCTAACCAACTGAGCTAATGGCCCGTAAATAGGGAAATAAAGAAAATAGGCGAAACGTAAGTTTCGCCTCAGATGAAGCCGGCGTCTACCAATTTTCCCAGGTCGTCACCGA
>CAYNPC010000080.1:0-7815 GCA_964399025.1 uncultured Ruminococcus sp.
AATGTTGCGGATTACTTTGCTTGCGATGTATTCAATGATGAAGTGATGAAGGCAAGATTGCCGAAAACGGTCTATAAAGCACTGACCAAAACCAGAAAGCTCGGTGTGCCGCTGGATCCAACCTATGCTGATGTCGTAGCAAACGCATTGAAGGATTGGGCAATTGAACACGGTGCAACTCATTACACCCACTGGTTCCAGCCGATGACAGGTTCTACAGCTGAAAAGCACGATTCTTTTATTACCCCGACAGATAACGGCATGGTAATTATGAATTTCTCCGGTAAGGAACTGGTAAAGGGCGAACCGGATGCTTCTTCCTTCCCATCAGGCGGTCTGCGTGCAACCTGTTCAGCAAGAGGTTACACGGCATGGGATCCGACTTCTTTCTGTTTTGTAAAGGAAGGTTCTCTGTATATTCCGACTGCATTCGTTTCCTACACAGGAGAAGTTCTGGATAAGAAGACACCGTTGCTGCGTTCTATGGATGTACTGAGCCAGCAGGCACTGCGTGTGCTTCGGATGTTTGGCAACAAGACAGCCACCAAGGTAACATCTACCGTTGGTCCGGAGCAGGAATATTTCCTGATTGATAAGAAAATGTACGATGCCAGAGAAGACCTGATTATGACCGGCAGAACCTTGTTCGGTGCAATGCCGCCGAAGGGACAGGAACTGGATGACCAGTATTTTGCAAACCTGAAGCCGAGAATCCGGGATTACATGGCTGATTTGGATGAAACATTGTGGAAACTGGGCGTATTTGCAACGACCAAGCACAATGAAGTTGCACCGGCACAGCACGAAATGGCACCGGTCTTCTCCACCACCAATATTTCTTCTGACCAGAATGAACTGGCAATGGAAGTGATGAAGAAGCTGGCAGTAAAGCATGATCTGGTTTGCCTGCTGCACGAAAAGCCGTTTGCAGGTGTTAATGGTTCTGGTAAGCACAACAACTGGTCTATCGCAACCAATGATGGACAGAACCTGTTGAATCCGGGCAGCACACCAATGGAAAACCTGCAATTCCTGACCTTCCTCTGCGCTGTTATCAAGGGCGTGGATGAATATTCTGACCTGCTGCGAATCAGTGCGGCTTCTGCTGCAAATGACCACAGACTGGGTGCCAACGAAGCACCGCCGGCAATCATCTCCATCTTCATGGGTGAAGAGTTGCAGGGCGTTCTGGATGCACTGGTATCGGGTGGTTCTTATGTCAGCGAATCTCAGACATTCAACATCGGCGTAGATGCACTGCCGGAATTCCCGAAGGATTCTACCGACCGGAACAGAACTTCTCCGTTCGCATTCACAGGAAACCGGTTTGAATTCAGAATGGTTGGTTCTTCTGACAACATCGCTTGTCCGAACCATATGCTGAATACCATCGTTGCAAGCGAACTTTGCGAGATTGCAGATAAGATGGAATCTGTATCGAAGGAAAACTTCAAGGATGCCCTGAAGGATCTGTTGGCAGAAATCGTAAGAGATCACAAGCGTGTTATCTTCAATGGTGACGGCTATTCTGATGAATGGGTTGTAGAAGCAGAAAAGAGAGGTCTGCCGAACTTCCGGACAACAGTAGATTGCGTTCCGCACTATCTGGAAGAGAAGAACGTAAACCTGTTCGAGAAGTTTGGTATCTTCACAAAGGCAGAAGTGGAAGCACGTGTAGAGATTCTGATGGAATCCTATGCAAAGACCATCAACATTGAAGCACTGACCATGATTGACATGGCAAAGAAGAAGTACATTCCGGTTTGCCTGTCCTATTCTAAGGAACTGGCAGATGCCATTGCTGTGAAGAAGAGCATCGGCGTTTGTGCAGCAGTAGAAACCGAAATCGTAGAAAAGGTCAGCAAGTTGACCAAGGATGCTTACGAAGCAACTGCAAAGCTGGAAGAAGTGACTGCTGTGGCAGCAGCAAATACGGACATGTCGAAGATGGCAGTTGCATACAAGGATACCGTCCTGCCAGTAATGGACGAATTGCGTAAGGCAGTCGATTCTCTGGAAGTGATTGTACCGTCCAGCCTCTGGCCAGTACCGGCATACAGCGATATGATTTTCAACGTATAATCGCTGCTTTTGCATTGGAGCAAACACCTTTCCATCCAATATATTGCATGTCACATGCACAAGAAACGTTTCACACTGAATTGGTGTGGAACGTTTCTTTTTTTGAAAAACAGTTGCAGAAGCGTTTGATTTTTGTTATAATAGAAAGTGGAAAAGGAGGGTTTTATGGTACTCGCAATTGATATCGGAAATACCAACATCAGCATTGGCTGTTTCCGAGAAGAAAACATGTTACTGGTCGAGCAGATTTCAACCAATCATACAGCCACTGCGCTGGAATACGCCATTTCCATGAAATTGATTCTGGAGATTTATCATATTCCCATTGCAGAAATAGAAGGCTGCATCATTTCTTCTGTTGTACCGTCGATTACCAATGTTATGCAACAAGCATTGCGGATGATTACGAAGAAGACAGCGATGGTCGTTGGCCCCGGTATTCGCACAGGGTTGAAAATCTGTATTGACAATCCAGCACAGCTGGGGAGCAATCTGGTGGTAGAAGCCGTTGCAGCATTGCAGCAATATCCTGTCCCACTTGTCATGATTGACATGGGCACTGCTACCACAATTTCTGTCATCAATGACAAATCCGAATATATCGGTGGGATGATTTTGCCGGGTGTGAAGGTTTCTGCTGATGCCTTATCCAAACAAACGGCACAGTTGCCCAGAATTGCACTGGAACCGCCTAAAAAACGCATTGGTAGCAATACCGTGGACTGTATGAAAAGTGGTGTGCTATATGGGACAGCTTGTTCTTTGGATGGTCTGATTGCACAGATAGAGGCGGAACTGCAACAGCCTGTCACCGCCGTTGCAACAGGAGAAATCGCTTCTGTCATTATCCCTTGTTGCAAGCGAAAGATACAAGTGGATGACAAGTTGTTACTACGAGGGCTGCAAATTATTTATCTCAAAAATAAGAAAGAGTGGGAAAGGAAACTATCATATGAAAACGATCGCAAGTTTTACAATTAATCACGACACACTGCAAAGAGGCATGTATGTTTCAAGAGTGGATGGAGATGTCATTACATATGATATCCGCATGAAACAGCCGAACAATCCAGAAAACGATTATCTGGAAAACAACGCCCTGCATACGTTTGAACATCTGTTTGCTACTTATGTGCGTAACACACCGTTCTCTGACGAAGTGATTTATGTCGGCCCGATGGGATGCCGCACGGGATTCTATTTTCTGACAAGAGATACGCTATCCAAAGCAGATGCCATTCGTCTGGTACAGGAAACGTTGGCATTTGTTTTGCAGTTTGAGGGCGAAATTCCGGGTAGTCAAAAACGGGAATGTGGCAACTATCTGGCACATGATCTGGCAGGCGCAAAACAAATTGCTGCGGAAATGCAGCCTGTGTTACAGAACTGGACACCGGAACAAATGGAATATCCAGCATAAGGAGATTACAAAATGGAAGAAGAAATCAAGACCTCGGAACCGGTTGCCATCTGGCAAGGCAATCCGCCATCCAGAAGGCGCACAACATTACGTCGCATCAACCGCATTTTTCAGATTGCATGGCCAATCCTGTTGCTTCTGGGCAGTGCCATAGTTGTATTGTATTATATTTTCTTTCCGGCAAAAGGAGAATTTCACTCTGACTGTACAGATACGCTCTATTGGGCAGAAGCCGCCATGCAGGGGAATGGGTTGATTAATCCAGACTTTACCTATGCGACACTGATGCCGCTGGGCGGCAATCTGTTGATGCAAATCTGGATTCCGTTTTTTGGTGTCAGCATGACAACACACACATTGGGCATGGCAACTTTTTTTGTTTTGTTTGTCGTATCTCTCTGCCTGATGCTGCGAGAAATGCACTTTGGTTTGCGCTGGACGGCTGTAACAGTGAGTGCGCTGCTGATGACACTCTGCGTCAGTCAGAAACTGCGAGAAATTTTCTGGGGACATATCATCTATTACAGCCTTGGTATGTTGTTCCTGTTTTTCGGTTTGTTCCTTGTGCTGCATATTATGAATCTGTCTGAAAGACGACAGACACGGCGTGTACGGATACAGGAAATCATCTTTTTTGTGTTGTTGGCAGTCGATTTTATCATTTGTTGCACCAATTCTACCACTGCCATTGCACTGTTTGCTTTGCCGATTCTCGGCGGTGTTTTCTGTGAGCGGTTTCTGGATAATCGGACACCACTGTTACATCGGAAAAACATAACATCTTTGTTGGTTCTGGTGATTTGTGCGATTGGTCTGGTCATTGGCATGAAAATTGCCTCTGTCATTGCCGGTGATGTGAGCGCAAGCTACGCCAATGCCTATTCTAAATTTTCCAGCACAGACACTTGGTGGGAACATGTAGAATCTATGCCGTTGGCATACCTGAACTTGTTGGGACTGGATATCGACAAGCAGGATGACTTGGCTTCCATCCGAGGGATTCGTGCAATCCTGACGATTTTCTATGCGCTGTTTCTGGCGATTATGCCAATCATTGCACTCTGCTGCTATCGGAAAATCAAAGAGACAGGTACAAGAGTGCTCATCTGGGCGCATTTTGTTGTAACAGCATTTATTCTGGTTGGCTATCTCTGCGGTTTGTTGTCTGCTGGGAACTGGCGGCTTTCTCCGGTGATTTGCACAAGCGTACTGGTGACATTTGCGTTCCTGCGTTGGATGTATCATCAGGTCGATGGTAAACGGTTGAGCATTCTGCTTTGTCTGCCGGTTGCATATCTCTGCTTGCACAGCGGCTGGCAAGTTGCTTCCATGTCGAAGGATCTCTACAAGGACAATGAAAATTATAAATTGGCAGAGTATCTGGAATCACAGGATCTGACGTATGGCTATGCTGGATTCTGGCATTCACAGGCAATTACCGTCTTGTCAAATTCTGATGTCAAAGTCAGAAGCGTTGACTTCTCTGATACAACGGGCGTTTATGCAAGTTATTATCAGGGCAATCGCAATTGGTATGAAGATCAGCCGGAACAGGAGAAATATTTCCTGTTGATGGAACAATCTGATCTGGAAAAGATGACACAATCCGATTCGCCATTGCTGTATATGACGCATGATGAGTATCTCTATGAGGGCTATACGATCTGGGTATTTACAGAAAATATTTTCTAATTTATCGCACGAAAAAATAAGGAAGGCGGCTGTTCCCCGATGAGCAGCCGCCTTTTCTGTCGTTAGGATTCTTTTGGTTTTCTGGTTGCCGCATAAGCTTGCGCATAGAAATATTCCTGCGCATTCAGCGGCGTAGCACCAGGTGCTTGCTTCTTGTACGTACCATCTGGTTGTTGAATACGAGCCTTTACGGTATCCTGCATCATGATGCAGAACATAGAAAGGATTCTGGCTTTGATGTCCTTATCATAAATTGGTGCTGCCACTTCCACTCGTCGAATGGTATTTCTGGTCATCCAGTCCGCAGATCCGATATAAACATCTGCATCTTCTCCAGCACCGAAGATATAAATACGAGTGTGTTCCAGATATCGTCCAACGATGCTACGCACTGTGATATTTTCAGTTTTCTGTGGAACGCCAGCAATCAGGCAGCAGATGCCACGGATAATCATATCAATTTTCACACCAGCTTGTGAGGCTTCGATGAGCTTCTTGATCAGATATTTATCTGTCAACGAATTGACCTTTACACCGATATATGCCTGTTTTCCTGCTTTTGCTTTCTTGATTTCTCTGTCGATGCGGTCGGCAATGTGATTTTGCAGACAGTGTGGGGACACAAAGAGATATTCCGTCTCTTTGACGGTCTGTCCCATACAGAGTGCAGTGAAAACACGGCTTGCTTCCATACCGATTTCCGGTCGAGCGGTCATCAGTGAATAATCCGTGTAGATTTCTGCTGTCTTTTCGTTGTAATTGCCTGTTCCAATCTGTGTGATATAGGAGATGGTGTTGTTGATTTTTCGGGTGATCAGGCAGAGCTTAGAGTGGACTTTCAGATTATCCAGACCATAGATAATCCGACATCCTGCTTCCTCCAGCCGCCGTGACCATTCGATGTTGTTTTCTTCGTCAAATCTCGCACGCAATTCTACCAATACGACAACATCTTTTCCGTTTTCTGCGGCTTCCATCAGTGCTTCTACCACTTTGCTGTTGGTGGCAACCCGATAGAGTGTCATTTTGATGGAAACTACATGCGGATCTTCTCCAGCTTCGTGCAGCAGATGTAAGAACGGACGGATGCTTTCAAATGGGAAAGAGAGCAGGCGATCTTTCTCCTGAATCTGGGTGATAATCGAACGGCGTTCATCAATTTTAGTAGAACGCTGTGGCACTCTTCTGGGGTAGAAAAGCGAACGGTTTTTGCGCAGCAAATCTCGAATCTGTGAGAAGAAAGAAAGTCGCAGCGGTGCTTCTGAATAGAAAACCTGATCCACTTGCAAGTGCAGGTATTCACAGAGTTTGGTGATGACTGTGGAATCCATCCGTCTGGAGCACTCCAGCTTGACCGGACGCAGTCGTTTTCTGGCACGCAGAAGCTTTTCCATGGCAGCACGATAATCCAGCCCATCTTCCGTGTTTTCCTCTTCGGCATCAATATCCGCACTGCGAATGATTCGGATAAGCGATTTGCTTTTCACCTCATGACGAGAAAAAATATCAGAAGCGAAGTGCAGAATCAGCTCTTCTGTCAGGATAAATCGGTTTTTCTGATGGGGGAGTGTGATATATTTTGGAAAGATATCACTGCTGCAAGGAACGATGCCAAGCTTTTCGCTTCCTTTTTTCTCCAATACGACAACTGCATAAATTTCCTTGTTCTGCAAAAATGGGAAAGGCTGTTTCTTCCCGATGATTTGCGGGGAAAGCAGTGGTTCAATTTCAGCATGAAAATACGATTGCAGATAGGCAGCTTCCTTTTCATTGATGCTATGAAAATCTACAATTTCCACCCCTTCTGCGACCAAAGCTGTTTTCAGATCCCGATATGTGTCATCCTTGTCCTGCAACATCTTCCGCACTTTTTTGAAAATTGCATCCAGCTGTTCTTCACAAGTCATATTGGTCTTATTTTCTCGAATGTTTTTAGAAATCTGCATCCGTTCAAACAGAGAGCCGACTCGTACCATAAAAAATTCGTCTAAATTGCTCTGGAAAATAGATAGAAAAGACAATCGTTCACAGAGCGGATTGGTAAAGTCCTGTGCTTCTTCCAGCACACGTTGATTGAATTTTAACCAGGAAATCTCCCGATTTACATAACAGTTTTGTTCTGCCATAAGAATCCTCCTGTTCTTCTCTTGATGGAATATAGATGTGGACGGTTGCGGGTCGTTCTCAGAATAGGATTGTGATTTTGCACAAAAAATATCAGTGGGAATCAGAGAAATCGCAATCAGAAAGCGTTTATTCTATTGTACTACATAAAAAATCTTTATGATAGAACAAAAGTGTAAATCATCCGTTATTTTTAAATGAATATTCAGAACGAACCGCACATATGATTTTTCAGGCAATGCAATAGAATGGCAAGGACGACAGGAAGCAGACGGATTGTTATCAAAAAATTTCCCATATCCCATTGCATTTTCTGATGGAATGTGATAAAATGTATCATTGATATGGATTTGTCAAAGGAACGCAAAGCCAATCTGGAAGTTTACATTTTATGGAAGGCTGTGATGGTAGGGTTGGAAAAAAAGCTGGCATTGTACGGATTTAACAATCTCACAAAAACACTGAGCTTTAATATTTTTGATGTTTGCTATGCAAAA
>CAYNPC010000081.1:0-7800 GCA_964399025.1 uncultured Ruminococcus sp.
GTGCAGATGATCGTCATCAGCAGCATATTCACCATTGTCACCGTCCCACACAAGCCATCGACCCCATCTGTCAGATTGACAGCGTTGGTCAGATACAGAATCACAACCAACATCAACGGATAGTAGAACCAAGAGATGTCAAATGAAAAGAAAGAGAAGTTCAGACGGGTATCCCGATCTCCCAGCGCATACTGCACTGCCAGCCAGCCGGCGGCAACGACAACCTGCAAAACGATTTTCTGCATCGGGGAAAGCCCATCATTTTTCTTCTGTACGACTTTTTTAAAGTCGTCAATAAATCCAATCAATCCAAACAGGATGGCGAACACCATGCAGCTGAACATCTGTACGCCACGGTTCTGTTCAATCTGTGTCACATCTGCCAATGTCCCATTGGTACAGACAGTCTGATACAGAAAATAACCAATTCCAACCGCAATCGCTGTGGAAAAGATGAACAGAATGCCGCCCATTGTTGGCGTGCCCTGTTTTTTTGCATGCCATTCCGGTCCGAATTTCATTTTAATCGGCTGTCCGAATTTCAATTTATGCAGGAAAGGCACCAACACCTTTCCGAATACAGCTGCAATCACAAAGGATAGCAGTGCAACAATTACGTTAATGCTCCACAGCGGCATGAACTGATTCCTCCTGTCTGAAAATTTCCTCCATGCAATCTTCCAGATGCATGCCACGGCTTGCCTTGAACAACAGCACATCGCCCGGTCTTAAATACGCACGAATGGCACTACACAACTCTGTCTGATCTTCTGTATGGAACACAGACGTACCGCCAGCAGCGGCTGTCTTTGCAATCGAAATCGACTGCGTGCCATAACAGAACAGTTGATCCAGATGACTGGCTGCTGCCATATCACCGACCATACTATGCAACTTTGGAGAAAGATTTCCCAGCTCCAGCATATCGCCCAGTACAGCGACCCGTCTGCCTTCGCCCTTCATCTGCCGCAAAACATACAGCGCAGCACGCATGGAATCCGGACTGGCATTATAGCAGTCTGCAATGACTGTATATGGTCCTCTCTGCTCAATATTCTGCCGGAATGGAATTGGCTGATAATTTGCCAGTGCGCCACAGATGGTACTCGGCGCAATGTCGCAGATGCGACCGACACAGAACGCTGCCAGTGCATTCATCACGTTGTGTGTTCCCACGCATGGCAGAACGACCGGATACCGTTCCCCTGTCTTTGTCGTAATCACAAAAGTGGTTTCGTTATCCCCTTCTTCTACGTCCTCTGCCGATACATCTGCTGTTTTCGTTTCCAGTCCATATGTATAAACCGGACGATCCAACTGACCAGCGAGCGGTGCAAGATGCGGATCATCTGCGTTCAGCACCAGCGGTGCATCCGGCTGCATCCCATCCAGTATTTCCAATTTCGCCTTTAAAATACCTTCTTGTGAACCAAGATTTTCAATGTGAGAAAATCCGATGTTGGTGATGACCCCAATGGTCGGCTGTGTGGTACAGCTCAGGCGGTGAATCTCTCCAAAATGCGACATTCCCATTTCAATCACTGCCGCAGCGTGTTCCGGTGCGAGATGCAGCAACGTCTTCGGCAAACCAATTTCATTGTTCAGGTTGCCCTGTGTCTTCAGCGTTGTGAAGGCAGCAGACAATACCAGTGCAATCATTTCCTTTGTGGTTGTCTTTCCCACGCTACCGGTTACGCCGACCAGAATCGGGTTGAATTTCTTCCGATAGTAAGCAGCAATCTGTAACAATGCCGTGCCAGTATCCGGCACAACAATACAAGGACAATCTGCAACCTGACAATCTGTCACAGCTGCCACTGCGCCATCGGCGATGGCTTTCTGTACAAACTGATGCCCGTCAAAATTCGCACCACGCAACGCCAGAAACAGACAGCCTGGCTGCAACTTCCGTGTATCCGTACATATATCATTGATTTCTGCCGCAAACGGTGCTGTTCCGCCGATTGCAGCTGCAATTTCTGCTAATTGTAACTTCTCCATACATTTCCTCCGTCTTGCATTCGGGTCAACTCCCGATCCTTATAATCTTTCCAGACAATCCTGCACAATTTCCCGTTCATCCATATGAATGTGCACACCATTTGCCAGAACCTGATAATCCTCATGACCTTTGCCAGCCAGTACGATGACATCTCCCGGCTGTGCAATCTGCATGGCACGGAAAATGGCTTCCTTCCGGTCTACGACCACTTCATACGGAACTGTAGACGATTCCAATCCGGTCAGCACATCCTGAATAATGGCTTCCGGTTCTTCATCTCGTGGATTATCGGATGTAATTACCAGAAAATCTGCATAGGTAGCAGCTGCCTTCGCCATCTTCGGACGCTTTGTCTTATCCCGATTGCCACCACAGCCAAACAGGCAGATCAATCTGCCTTCTGTATATTCCTTGACGCTTTTCAGAATGTTTTCTACGGCATCCGGTGTGTGTGCATAATCGCAGATAACGGAGAATGCCTTCCCAGTCGGAATGACCTCGCAGCGACCACGCACGCCGTGACACTGCTGCACTGCCTCCAGCACCTGTGTGTTGGTCAAGCCCAATCGCATACATACGGCACAAGCTGCCATTACATTGGCAACATTGAACATACCCGTCATCAACATATTGACCGGATACGACTTCCCACCGTAGCAGAGCCAGAAGCTGGTACCATCTGCCCGTAACTTGATGGCATCCGCATAATAATTCGCAGTGGCATCGCTGCCATATGTCTCCTTATCGCAGGTAACTTCTTCTACCAACCGTCTGCCATATGCATCATCAATATTGATTAACGCATAATCGCTGACTGCAAACAACATCTTCTTTGCTTGATAATATGCTTCCATCGTCTTGTGATAGTCCAGATGATCCTGTGTGAGGTTGGTAAAGACAGATGCCCGAAAATGTGTGATACCAATGCGGTGCTGCACCAGACCAAAGGAAGAGACTTCCATTACTACATAATCGCAGCCAGCATTCGCCATTTTCCGGTAGAGTGCCATCAGGTCATAGACCATTGGTGTTGTGTTATCTGTGTGCAACACTTCATCACCGATTTCATTCTGAATGGTTCCGATTAAACCAACCTTATGCCCATTTGCCGTTAAAATATGCTTTATCACATTTGTGATGGTTGTTTTGCCGTTTGTCCCTGTTACGCCAATAAAAGACATCTGCCGTTCCGGATGATCAAACCATGCTGCACAGAGCTGCCCATAGCACACGTACGTATCCGGTACCAGAATCTGCCGCTCTCCCAAGCCGAGATCCCGTTCTACGATAACCGCAACCGCACCTTTTTCCAACATTTCTGCTGCAACCGTGTGCCCGTCAAAATGTTCCCCCTTGATGCAAACGAACAGATATCCTTCCTGCACCTTACGGGAATCATTTGTAATTCCACTGATTTCTACATCCTCTAACGCTGTTTCTGCATTGCTTTCCAATAACGCATACAACCGCATGACAGATGACCGCCTTTCTCTTTGATTTCTCATAATTTTCTGTTTTCTCTGTCGTTTTTCCAATCATACCAAAAAAGGGAGCGCATTCTGACACCCCCTTTTTTCTCCATCATTAACCGCTCTGATCGTTGATGGTCAGTGTCAGACTGACAACGGTACCCACTTCCACAGAAGAACCTGCGACTTCTGACTGGAACTGTACTTTTGCCTCTGAATTTTCAGAAGAAGCACCCATTGTTACAATATTCAGTCCACATGCCGTCAATGCAGCATTGGCCTCTTCCGCAGTCATATTCAACAAATCTGGCACTTCTACCATCTGCGGTTCTGTATCTTCTTCTGTATACAGAATCACCTTTCCGCCCTTTGCAATCATAGAGCCTGTTTTCGGGCACTGTGAAATGACACGGGTGCCTTCTCCGACCACTTCATAGGTCAGACCAAGGTCATCCAAGGTAGACTGTGCAGTCTCCACTGACTTCTCTTGCATCAACGGAACGGTCACATTGCTGGAGGCATATTCTTCATCGGTATATTCCGGATAGAAGCCCATATACGGAAGAATCTCTTCCATTACGGTTCTTGCATACGGCACAACAACCGTACTACCGTAGTAACCAATATCATTGTCCGGTTCATCTGCCAGAATCAGCATAATGACTTCCGGATCATCTGCCGGTGCAAAGCAGGCATAAGAAGAAACATAATTCATCTCTACGCCGTCGTATTCATCCAATTTTTCTGATGTACCGGATTTACCACCAATGCGATAACCTTCAATATAGGCATTATGTCCGCCGTTCGTCTCTACGACAGCTTCCAGCTGTTCCCGTATGGTCTGCGATGTTGTCTCTGAAATAACCTGTCGCTTGACTTCTGTTTCATGTTCACTGACGATATTACCGTCTTCATCTACAATCTCATCCACCAGATACGGTGTAACCAGATAACCACCGTTGATGGCAGCTGCATAAGCAGTAATCATCTGAATTGGTGTAATCTTATTTGCCTGACCGAACGAAGAGGATGCCAGATCGACGTTTGACATGGTATCTTCTGAAATGTACAAGCTGGTAGACTCACCGGGGAGGTCAATGCCAGTCTTTTCTGTCAGACCAAAACTTCTGAAGTAATAGGAGAACTTCGAAATGCCAAGCCGCAAACCGATTTCCATAAAGGCTGGGTTACAGGAGTTGGTCAGTGCCTCTGTAAAGGTCTGTGCGCCGTGTCCTGCTCGCTTAGAACAGCCGATTTCTTCTCCCATGATGGTAAACGAACCAGTACAATAGAAGGAATCGTTCTGCAAATCAATCAGATTTTCTTCAATTGCCGCAGAACTGGTGAAGACCTTGAAAACAGAACCCGGATAATAAATCTCCGAAACGGCTTTGTTCTTCCACTGTGTTTCTCTCGCCTCTAAGTACGCTTCGCTGTATTCCTGTCCGCTCAAATCCTCCAACGTCTGCGCTGTTGCAGTATCATAGATGACAGACGGTTCATTCAAATCAAATGACGGATACGTTGCCATCGCATAAATGGCACCCGTCTTTGGATTCATGATAATGCCACAGGCACGTTCCTGTACATTAAATTCATTCACCATCTCGCCAAGTGCTTTTTCCAGATAATACTGCATGGTCGTGTCCAGTGTCAGGTAAAGGGAATCTCCGTTCTCTGCTTCATACGTTGTGGAATACCGATAAGGCATTTCCTCACCGTTTGCTGCCTGTGCAGAAATGATTCTACCATCGACACCAGCAAGATATTCATCATACTGATACTCCAGACCATACTGTCCGTCTCCATCGCCGTTGGTGAATCCGATAACGCTTGCTGCAAGCTCTTCCTGCGGATAATACCGTTTTGTCGTTGCTTCTGTTGCAAACGAAACCAGATTCAGATTATCAAAATAATTGGTAATCTCATCTGCGACACTCTTTTCTACCTGTGTCTGCAAGACATAGTAACGACCGCTCATATCAAATGCTTCCGTTACTTCATCTTTTTCAATATTCAATTTTTCCGCCAGATAAGAAGCAATGTTCTCCCGCAGTGTCGGCACATCAATCAAATCGGTTGGCTCTGTGCCATTTTTCTCTGCTGCGGTTCTTTTGCTTTCATTATTATCTTCTACGTCTTCCATTTCATCCCGGAAAAGCTCTGGGTCGATATAGACATTGTACACCGTTGCACTCCAAGCGAGTGGCGTCCCGGTTGCATCATAGATTGCGCCACGCTGCGCCTCCAGATACATCGTTCCAAAATGATAGTTGTTGGCAAGTGTTTCATACTTGCTGTTATCAATAACAGAAACTTTAAAGAGCTTGCCGACAATGAAACAGGAAAAGACCAACATTGCCATTTGTACCACCACATTGGCACGGAATTTCATTTTTGCAGTTGGCGCATTCGTACCGGATGCCTGCAACTTGTCATATTGTCTTGGATTCAAAGGAACGACACAACCTTTCCAGCTTAAAAATAGAAGAAGGCAGGGAACTGTAACCGAATCCCCCGCCTGTATAAAACTGTCCCGATTCGACAGGAATTTCTCGATGATGCAGAAAGTAATCTCTGGAATCTGCATAAAAATTGGAACAGCGTCCGGCTTCGTCTTGTCTGCCCTGTCCGACAGCTCATTCTGCGTAAACGAAGCCGGAATATGCTCCTTTTCCGACACCCGATTTCGTATCTCTTTCTTTGTCTTTATATACTAACGGCGTATTTTCTTTTTATATATCATGCGACAAATCGCCGCACCGCCGATAGTAGCAAATCATGAATCAGACCGTTACCCATGCCAACTTGTATGGGCGTTCTACCACACTATATGCATATTATCCTCTTAAATATGCAATCAGGTCATTGAATTTTCGCTTGATCCGAACAAAAATATTCTGTTCCGGTTCTTCGACAATGACTTCATCCTCCGTCTGAATCTGGATGTATTGAATCTGAGAACGATCCAGTTTTTGTAATCCCAACCGTTCTTCAGCGTATTCTTTGATGTTTCTGATGGACGCTTGTCCTTCCAGCTCTGTCTGCATTCTGACATTTTCACTGCGCAGGTCTTTCAGATAACTTTCTTCTGTTGAAATTTCTGAATAGACTTCGTTCAGCTGCACATAGCTGTTAATGACCATAGAAAAGAGCAATAACGAGAGAAGACCACCGACAGCAATTTTTATCAGCGTTCCTCGCTTTCCGGATTCTATGTAGAAAAGCTTCCGGCGAGGCTTAACAGCAGGTGCTGCTGGTGTTGCTACATGTTTCACTTTCTCTTCCGTCTGCAACACGGTTTCATCTGTTTTTTCCATCAACCGCTGCACTCCTTTCAATGACACGCAGCTTTGCGCTTCGACTTCTCCGGTTTTCCGCCAGTTCCGTCTCAGAAGCGACAATTGGCTTTCGATTGATCAATTTTCCCTGTGGCACTCTGCCACAAACGCATTGCGGAAAATCCGGCGGACAGATGCAACCCTGACACCACTTGGCGAACTGCTGCTTGACCATCCGGTCTTCCAGAGAGTGGAATGTAATAATCGCCAGCCGTCCGCCCGGTTTCAGGCAGGAGAAAGCGGCAGATAATGCACACTCCAAATGGGAAAATTCATCATTTACGGCAATTCGAATTGCCTGAAATGTTTGTTTGCATGGATTTTTCGCACGCCGAACCCGCTGCGGCACACTGCTCTTCACAATCTCCGCCAGCTGCTGCGTTGTTGCAATCGGCTGCACCTGCCTTGCCTTACAGATATTTCTGGCAATCGCACGTGCAAACGATTCCTCTCCATAAGCGAACAGAATCCTTGCAATCTCTTCTTCCGGCCAAGTATTGACCAGATCTGCGGCACTCATGCCGGTCTGACTCATACGCATATCCAATGGGGCATCCGTATGATAAGAAAAGCCTCTGGCATCGGTGTCCAACTGGTGAGAAGAAACGCCAAGATCCAGCAGAATGCCATCCACAGCTGGGATCTGCAATCGCTGTAAAACCTGTGCCATCTCATCGTAATTGGCATGTACGACAGTTGCCGGATACGGTGCCAACCGTTCTGTTGCAACTGCAACTGCATCCGGATCCCGATCCAGACCAATCAGTCTGCCCTTGCCGTGCAATTGCTTTGCAATCTCGCAGGCATGTCCTGCGCCACCAACGGTTCCATCCACATAAATGCCCTCTGGCTGAATCTGTAGACCTTCCAGTGTCTCCTGTAAGAGTACTGGTACATGCTGAAATGTCATGTTATCCTCCCCTATCTTCGCTCGAAACCGGACGGATTCAGGAAAAGTCCGCCACAAAAGGGGAAACTTCCCCACATT
>CAYNPC010000082.1:0-7723 GCA_964399025.1 uncultured Ruminococcus sp.
GGAGATTGTTATGAGCATTTTAAACGGATTGAAAGACTTCTTTATGCCGAATGAGGACGAGTATGCAGAAACCCCTACCGAGTCGGCAAAAAAGGAGCCGGAACAGCCAGCACCGCAGCCGACTGCTACGACGACTTCTTCTTATGAAAGCAGCACCACATCATCCGCTTATAATAGCAGAGAAGCTGCCTATACTCCACCGGTGACACCAACGGAAGACCCAAGAAATAACCGAGTTGTAAACATCAAAGCGACAACACAATTGCAGGTTGTTCTGGTCAAGCCGGAGCTGTTTACAGATGCAAAACAGATTGCGGATCACCTGATGGCAAATAAGACAGTCGTACTGAATCTGGAATCTGCAACAGAGACCAACCGGAGACGGATTATCGACTTCCTGGTCGGCGTTGCTTATGCACAGAACGGTAATATTAAGCCAGTTGCCAATCAGACTTACATCGTAACACCGTATAACGTCGGTTTCGTTGGCGATGAATTTGTCGGCGAGCTGGAAAATAACGGCTTGATTATGTAATGGGCATCCGAGAAACAGAATCAACCTCTGTTTTTTTATCCCGTTTGGCGGATCTTGCTGCACGGAGTCAGCGGGATTGCGCTCCCTATTGTACGATGTTCCTGGATGAGATGCAATGCGCAGCTGCGACAGAATTTCTGAAGTGGCAGGCAGACATCGCCTACTTCTTCTGGGGTGGATATGAACAGGCAGACCGGAAGTGCTGCTGTTTGTATCCCGAATTTCTGGAGCCGGACAAGACTTGGGTGCCTTGCCGGTGCGTTACAGTGCATTACTCCAATCTGATTACATTGGAACATCGTGATTTTCTGGGGGCGGCATTAAATTGCGGTCTGAAACGGGAAACCATCGGCGATATTCTGATTGAAAAAGGACTTGCACAACTCTGGGCAACCGATACCGCTGCGGCCCTCTTGACGCAGACCTTGGAAAAGGTCGGACGTAGCGGTGTCCGCTGTTCTGACACAGAACCGTTTTCCATTGTACCAGTGAAAAAACGGCTGGCACACCACGGAACGGTGTCATCCCTTCGCTGTGATGCCATTGCTGCTCTTGTCACACGACAGAGTCGGGAAAAGGCAGTCAGAATGATTCAACAAGGCAATATGGAACGAATCGGTCACACCGTTTTGCTTCCATCAGAACATATGCAGACGGGCGATATTTTTGTCATACGGGGCAGCGGAAAATTTCAGCTGATTTCTGTATCAGAGCCTTCCAAAAAAGGCAGATTGCATGTATTCATTGAACAATATAAATGAGAGGTGGACACGAAAAATGATTAGTGCAAAGGAAATTCATGAGCTTCGGTTCGAAAAGGCTGCGTTCGGCTATAAGCAGGAGGATATTGACGAATTCCTGACACAGCTGGAACAGGAAGCAGAAATAACAGAACAGGAAATGGAAGACAGCAACGAAAAAATTCAAGTGCTGGCTGACAAAGTACGGGAGTATATGCGGGATGAAGATGCGTTGAAAGATGCACTTCTGGGCGCACAGCGGGAAGGTCACCGCATTATTGCCGAAGCAAATGCAAAGGCAGATACCATTATTGAGGATGCAAAGAAGCGTGCAGATGCAATGATGGATGAAGTGACCGTTAAGCACGAAGCACTGCTGGCAAAGAACCAGGCAGAAATTGATGATGCACACAAGGCACTGGCAGAAGCAAGAAAGCAAGTAGCAGATTTCAAAAAAGCATTGTTTGATATGTATAAAGAACATTTGCAGATGCTGTCTACCATGCCGGAAGAGGATGATCTGGAATTCGGTTTTTCACCGGCTGAGGTTTCTGCAACAGAACAGGAACCGGAAGTACCAGTGGCAACACCGTCTATGTCTGACCCGTTTGCTTCCTCTCAGTTTTCTGCAAAGACCATTCAGGGATCTTATGACTCTCACTTCGGTGATTTAAGTGACACAGATGAGGACGAAGACGCATAAAATTCAATGAAAGGAGGATTCTCTTCTGCGATCAGGCGGAAGAGAATCATGTGGGTATGGCACAGGATTATAATGCAACCTTAAACCTGCCGAAAACAGATTTCCCGATGCGAGGAAATCTGCCGAAGCGGGAACCAGACGTGCTGAACAAATGGGAACAGCAGAGTCTGTATGAAAAAATGATAGAAAAGAATCAGGGGAAACCAAGTTATATTTTACATGATGGTCCGCCTTATGCGAATGGCGAAATCCATCTTGGAACAGCACTGAATAAAGTGTTGAAGGACTTCATTGTAAAGTATAAGAATATGAGCGGCTTCTGTGCCCCCTATGTACCAGGTTGGGATACCCATGGATTACCAATTGAACTGAAAGCACTGAAAGCAATCGGTGTGGAAAACGGTGCGATTTCCCCAGTAGAACTGCGGAAGCATTGTAAGTCATTTGCGATGAAGCATGTCAAGAACCAGATGCAGCAGTTCAAGCGTCTGGGCAGCTTGGGACATTATTGTGACCCGTATCTGACCCTGAAGCCGGAATACGAAGCAAGACAGGTGGAAGTATTCGGCGAGATGGCAAAGAGAGGCTATATGTACAAGGGCTTAAAGCCGGTGTACTGGTGTCCGGATTGTCAGACGGCATTGGCAGAAGCAGAAATCGAATACGAGAATGATCCGTGCGATTCCATCTATGTCAAGTTCCAAGTAACAGAAGATAAGGGTGTCTTCTCCAAGCTGGGTATTGATCCGAAGCAAGTCTTCTTCGTAATCTGGACAACTACTACTTGGACGATTCCGGGCAACCTTGCTGTCTGTGTCGGACCGGATTATGAGTACACACTGGTTCATGTTGGCGATGCATATTACTGCATGGCAACAGAGCTGGTTGCACCGACTATGAAGGCGGCTGGCATTGCAGAATATGAAATGGTTGGCACGTTCCTCGGCAGCGAACTGGAATATATCCAGACAAAACATCCGCTGTATGACCGGATTTCTCTCGTAATTGTTGGGGATCACGTCACACTGGAAAGCGGTACTGGCTGCGTTCACACTGCACCGGGCTACGGCGTAGAAGACTTTGAAGTTTGCAAGAACTATGACGAAGTCGGCATTCTGGTTTGCGTGGATGCAAACGGCAAGCAGACCGCAGAAGCAGGCGAATTTGAAGGACTGGATACCAAGCAGGCAAACAAGGCAATTGCAGAAAAGTTGATTGCATGTGGTGCAATGCTGGCAACCGAACACATTGTCCATCAGTATCCACACTGCTGGCGTTGTCATCAGCCGATTATTTACCGTGCAACAGAACAGTGGTTCTGCTCCGTCAAGGGCTTCAAGGATGATGCCATTCATGCCATTGAGTCTGTAAAATGGATTCCAGAATGGGGCGAAGAGCGCATCAAGGGTATGGTACGTGATCGGAGTGACTGGTGTATCTCTCGTCAGAGAACATGGGGTGTGCCGATTCCGATTATCTATTGTAAGGATTGCAAGAAGCCAATCATCAACGATACAACCATTCAGAACATCGCTGATCTGTTCCGTGCAGAGGGTGCGGATGCTTGGTGGACAAAGGATGTAAAGGACTTTATTGATGCATCTGTTGTCTGCGAATGCGGCTGCCACGAATTTACAAAGGAATATGACATCATGGATGTCTGGTTCGATAGCGGCGTTTCACATAGTGCGGTTATGGAACAGTATGACTGTCTGCGTTGGCCGGCTGATTTGTATCTGGAAGGTGCTGACCAGTATCGTGGTTGGTTCCAGTCCTCTCTGTTGACCTCTGTCGTTTATAAGGGCACTGCACCGTATAAAGCAGTTTGCACACACGGCTGGGTGGTAGACGGTGAAGGCAGAAAGATGTCCAAGTCTCTCGGAAACGGCATCATGCCAGATGAAATCATTCAGCAGTACGGTGCAGATATCCTGCGTCTGTGGGTAGCTTCTTCGGACTATCATTCTGATATTCGTATTTCCAAGGCAATTTTACAGCAGCTTTCGGATGCTTACAAGAAGATCCGGAACACTGCAAGATATATTTTAGGTAACCTCGGCAACGGCAATGGATTTGATCCAGATCAGGATATGGTTGCAGATGAAGAACTGCACGAGCTGGATCGCTGGGCACTCATTCAGTTGGATCGTCTGATTGATAAGGTACACGCTGGTTATTCTGCGTTTGATTTCCACGTTGTATTCCACAGCATTCACAACTTCTGTACAACGGATATGTCCAACTTCTATCTGGACATCATCAAGGATCGTCTCTACTGCGAACCGACAGATTCCGTTGCAAGACGGGCTGCACAGACCACCATCTATCGGATTCTCCGTGCCATGACATTGTTGGTTGCACCGATTCTCTCCTTTACCGCAGAAGAAATCTGGGGCTTTATGCCGCACGGCGCAGCAGATGACACAGAAAGTGTCTTCCTGAATCAGATGCCGGAAAAGAGCGGTCTGACCGCAGATGATGCGTTTGTTGCAAAGTGGGATCTGATTTATCAGACTCGTCTGGATGTCAACAAGGTTCTGGAAGAAAAGCGGAACGAAAAGGTAATCGGTAAGTCTTTGGAAGCTGCGGTAGAAATCGCAGTGGCAGATGAAACCGCATATGCCGTTCTGTCTGTGAACAGAGAGCTGCTGGAGAAGGTACTGATCGTTTCTGCGGTTACTGTTACAAAGACAGATGCAGCAGAAACAGTATATACTGTAACACCGGCAACCGGTGAAAAATGCGACCGTTGCTGGATGTATTCCACTACTGTTGGAAAGAATGCAGCACATCCGACACTCTGTGCAAGATGTGCAAGTGTCATTTCACAATAACAGGACGTAACAAAGATGACAGCCTGCCGGTATGTGCGGCGGGCTGTTCTTGTTCCTCGACGGGAAAGGGAGGATCACACAATTTGTTAATCTTATCTTGTATTATCATTGTCCTGCTGGTTGGTGCGGATCAGTTGATCAAATACTGGGCAGTCCACAACTTACAGGGACAGGATAGCATCTCTTTTCTGCATATTGGTAATCGGGAAATTCTGAATCTCACCTATCTGGAAAATGGTGGTGCAGCATTCAGCAGTTTTTCCGGAAAGCGTTGGTTTCTGATTATCGTGACAGTTTTGCTGATGGTTGCCTGTGCAGTGGTTCTGGTAAAATATCGGAATCGTTCCAAGCTGTTGCCCATCAGTGCTGCACTGATTTTAGCAGGCGGAATCGGCAACCTGATTGACCGGATATTTCGTGGTGGTCTGGTTGTAGATTATTTTGAAGTCCGCCTGTTTCATTTTGCCGTGTTCAATTTTGCAGATTGCTGCGTTGTCATCGGTGTCATTCTGTTCGCAATTTATATGTTGTTTTTCGATGAAAAGC
The DNA here is from genome assembly GCA_964399025.1 of uncultured Ruminococcus sp. Classification (GTDB taxonomy): domain Bacteria; phylum Bacillota; class Clostridia; order Oscillospirales; family Ruminococcaceae; genus Ruminococcus_C. The sequence goes on from CAYNPC010000082.1 coordinate 5,359, forward strand.
AGCGTGCTTCCAGCAAGAAAGAGGGAACTGCATGAGTCAGACCGTTTATGATTTTTCACCAGAACAGACGGAAGTCCGGTTGGACAAATGGTTGGCAGAACAAGAAAGCCTTGCGTTGACACGTTCTGCCATTCAGACACGGATGGAACAAGGTGATGTGACGGTAAATGGTGTGGCAGTGTCCAAAAATTACAAACTGCGTAGCGGAGATCAGGTACAGATTATTGTACCGGAACCGGTGTCATTGGAACTGATTCCGGAGCCGATTCCATTAGAAATTGTCTACGAAGATGATGATTTGCTGGTTGTCAACAAACCAAAAGGCATGGTGGTGCATCCGGCACCGGGTAATCTCACGGGCACATTGGTTCATGCGTTATTGTATCACTGTGGAGATCGACTTTCCGGCATCAATGGTGTTATCCGACCGGGGATTGTCCACCGGATTGATAAAAACACCAGTGGGCTGTTGATGGTGGCGAAGAATGACTTTGCGCATATCGACTTGTCCGGACAGATTCAAGCACACACGTTTACGAGAGAATATCAGGCAATTGCGGTGGGTCGCTTTTCCAAACCGGAGGGGACGATTCATGCCCCCATCGGGCGACATCCGGTTGACCGGAAGAAGATGTGTGTGACACAGAAAAATGCCAAAGATGCCATTACGCATTATACTGTCATTGCGGAATCCGGCAACTACACGCATCTCCGGTTGCGTCTGGAGACAGGGCGTACACACCAGATTCGAGTGCATCTTTCTTATATGGGGCATCCGGTTCTGGGGGATGACGTTTATGGAAAACCGTTTCCCAACTTGACCGGACAATGTCTCCATGCTGGAAAAATCGGATTTGTTCATCCGACAACGAAGGCGTATCTGGAGTTCACCAGTCCGTTGCCGGATTATTTTACAGCGGCATTGCGGAAGCTGCATTTTGTGGAAGAGGGGTAGAGGATTTATGGCAGATATCTGGCTTTTATCTGATCTGGACGGCACGCTTTTGCCGACAGACAAGAAAATTGCACCGGCGTTGCTGGATGATTTACAGCAATTTGTGCAGCAAGGCGGTCATTTTACCATTGCAACCGGTCGCACCATTGAATCAGCAAGACCCTATTGGGAACAGTTGCAGGTGAAAGAACCGATGATTCTGTACAACGGCGCAATGATTTATGATCCGGTACAGGAGAAAATTCTCTATCAGAATGCGCTTTGCAAATCTGCAAAGGAAATGGCAGCCACCGTGTTGCAGGCGTTTCCACAGGCTGGATCTGAAATCCTGTGTGCAGATGGTACTTATGTCATTCAGAATACGATTTACGAACAAAAACATGTTGCAGTCTGTCAGATTACCCCGACGTATTGCAGTCTGGAAACCATGCCGGATATTCCGTGGATGAAAGTACTGTTTGCGGTTGCACCGGAAGATATGCCGGCATTGCAAGCATTTATTGCAGCACAGCACTGGACAGAGGTGGACTTCATTCAGTCTTCGGATTCGTTTTATGAGATGCTGCCAAAAGATGTTTCCAAAGGCAGTGCACTGCTGACATACCGGAAATTGCTGCATCTGGAAGATGCGATTTTGGTGGCAGCTGGGGATTACCATAACGATATGACGATGCTGCAATCTGCAGATTATGGCGTTGCGCCGGCAAATGCACAGCCACCTGTCAAAGCAGTGGCGGACGTTGTCCTGCAACATACCTGCGATCAAAAGGCAATCTCGGAGTTGCTTTTGTGGATAGAATCAAAATTTTAACAACGGAGGGATTCCTATGGAGGAAATCACAAAAAGAATGTTACAAGCAACTGCTTGTAAAGTGCGGATGGGTGTGATAGAAGGCACGTATTGTGCAAAATCTGGTCATCCGGGCGGTTCGCTTTCAATTAGCGATTTACTGACGTATCTTTATTTTGCAAAGATGTACATTGACCCGACGCAGCCGGAAATGGCAGACAGAGATCGTCTGGTTCTGTCAAAGGGACACTGCGCACCGGCACTGTATTCTGTTCTGGCACAGCGTGGATTCTTCCCATATGAAGAACTCAAATCCTTGCGACACATTGGCGCAATGCTGCAAGGTCACCCATGTATTCATACACCGGGCGTAGACATGTCCAGCGGTTCGCTGGGACAGGGCATTTCTGCTGCCTGCGGCATGGCACTTGCCGGAAAACTGGATGACGCTGCTTACAAGGTGTACACCATTTTGGGCGATGGCGAAATCGAAGAAGGTCAGGTCTGGGAAGCTGCTATGTTTGCATCGCATTATAAACTGGACAATCTGATTGCCATCGTTGACCATAATGGGTTGCAGATTGATGGTGCAATTACAGAAGTCTGCTCTCCAGAGCCGA
>CAYNPC010000083.1:0-7626 GCA_964399025.1 uncultured Ruminococcus sp.
CAGAAATGAAGACCGGTGAAGGTAAAACACTCGTTGCCTGCGTAGCAGCGTATCTGAACGCACTGCCGGGCAAGGGCGTTCACATTGTTACCGTCAACGACTATCTGGCAAAGACACAGTCTGACGAAATGGGCAAAGTACTGCGGTTCTTAGGGCTGACAGTTGGCTGTATCCTGCACGGTCTGACAAATGATGAACGGCGTGCAGCTTATGCGTGCGATGTCACCTATGGTACAAACAACGAGCTTGGATTTGACTACCTGCGTGACAACATGGTAATTTATAAAAAAGATAAAGTACAGCGTGGGCACAACTTTGCTGTTGTCGACGAAGTGGACTCCATCTTGATTGATGAAGCGAGAACCCCGTTGATTATTTCTGGTCGTGGCGACAAGTCCACTTCTCTGTATGGCGTTGTAGACAAGTTTGCAAAGACATTGACCTCTACAATGGTCGTGGAGATGGACAGCAAACAGGATCAGGAAGATACCAACGAACACGCTGATTACATCATTGATGAAAAGGCAAAGACCGCAACCATTACCCGTCTGGGTGTCAAGAAAGCAGAGGATTACTTTGCAGTAGAAAATCTGATGGCACCGGAGAACATGACACTGCTGCACCACATCAATCAGGCATTGAAAGCCAATGGTGTTATGCGGAAGGATATTGACTACATCGTAGAAGACGGCGAAGTCATCATCATTGATGAATTTACCGGTCGTAAGATGTTGGGTAGACGGTTTAATGACGGTCTGCATCAGGCGATCGAAGCAAAGGAAGGCGTAAAGGTCGCAAGAGAATCCAAGACACTGGCAACCATTACGTTCCAGAATTACTTCCGTCTGTACAATAAGCTCTCCGGTATGACCGGTACGGCAATGACAGAGGAAGACGAATTCCGTGAAATCTACAAGTTGGACGTAATCGCTGTGCCGACCAATAAACCGGTACAGAGAATTGACCGCAATGACCTTGTTTATCGGACAGAAGCAGCAAAGTACAGAGCCATCATTGACCAGATTATCGCTTGCCACGATAAGGGACAGCCGGTTCTGGTTGGTACGATTTCCATTGAAAAGTCAGAGCTTCTCTCTGCAATGTTGAAGAAGAAGGGCATTCCGCACGAAGTCCTGAACGCAAAGTATCACGCAAAGGAAGCAGAAATCGTTGCACAGGCTGGTAAGCTGGGTGCTGTTACGATTGCCACCAACATGGCTGGTCGTGGTACGGATATTATGCTTGGCGGTAACGCAGAATTTCTGGCACGTGCAGAAATGCGGAAGAAGGAATATCCGGAGGAAATCATCAACGAAGCCATCGGCTACGCTGATACAGACAACGAAGAGGTTCTGGAAGCAAGACGTGTTTATCAGGAACTGTATCAGCAGTTCGGCAAGGAAGTCAAGGAAAAGGCAATTGCCGTAAAGGAAGCAGGCGGTCTGTACATTCTGGGTACGGAACGGCATGAATCCAGAAGAATTGATAACCAGCTGCGTGGTCGTTCTGGCCGTCAGGGTGACGAGGGCGAAAGCCGGTTCTTCCTGTCTGTCGAAGATGATCTGATGCGTGTATTTGCCGGCGACCGTCTGGAAAATCTGATGCGGTCACTGAATGTAGATGAGGACATGCCGATTGAGAGCAAGTCTCTGTCAAAAATTATCGAGTCCTCACAGAAGAAGGTAGAAGGCAGAAACTTCAGCATCCGGAAGAACGTCTTGAACTACGACGATGTTATGAACACCCAGCGTGAAATCATCTACAAGGAAAGAGAGCAGGTACTGGATGGAGAAGACCTGCACGACAGCATTCTGAAGATGATGGAAGAACTGGTTGCAGATACGGTAAAGCAGTACATCAACGAAGAAGTGGTAGAACGGGATCAGTGGAATCTGGTTGGCTTGCGTGATCACTTCCTCGGCTGGATTACCACCGAAGAAGACCTCCATTATGAGGGTGAGGAACTGGAGAAGCTGACAGCAGAACAGCTGACCACCGAACTGACCGAAAAGGCAAAGGCACTCTATGCAGCACGGGAAGAGCAGTATGGTGCAGATGTCATTCGAGAAATGGAACGGGTTGTTATGCTGAAGGTTGTCGATACCAAGTGGATGGCACATATCGACGATATGAGCGAACTGAAAAAGGGTATCGGTCTGCGTGCATATGGACAGCAGAATCCGGTTGTCGAATATCGGTATGAAGGCTTTGAAATGTTCGATGCAATGGTGGCTTCCATCAAGGAAGATACCGTGCGGATGCTGTTGACCCTGCAATTGCAGCAGAATCGGGCACCAGAACGGGAACAGGTTTCCAAGCCGGATGCACCGAATGCCGGTGCTGGTGATGGCAGCTTCGGCGCACAGAGACGGAATCCAGAACGGGCAGCTAAGAAGAAAAAGCAGTCATAATGCTAACGGCTGTCAAATCAACAACAAAGGAGACGTGGCAGAAATGACACGTCTCTTTTTGACCAATACGCCAAAGGAGAAACAATGGAAACAGGTTATGAGACATTTTCGTTTTATTATGATCAGCTGACAGAGAACGTACACTATCCGCAGCGTGCCGCTTATTTTGACAAGCTGATCCGGAAATATCAGCAGGCGGATGGCAATGTGTTATTGGATCTGGCTTGTGGGACAGGCAATCTGTCAGAAGAGATGGCGAAACTGGGCTATGATGTGCTGGGAGTAGATGTTTCCTATGGGATGCTGAATCAGGCATTCCAGAAAAAAATCGCACATAATTTACCCATTCAGTATATTTGTCAGGATATGCGACAGCTGGATCTTTATGGGACAGTAGACGTTACGCTCTGCACTTTGGACAGTCTGAATCATCTGGACAGCTTTGCCGATGTGGAAACCGTATTGCAACAGGTTTTCTCTGTGACAGAGGCAGGCGGACTCTTCTTGTTTGACATGAACACGCCGTATAAGCATCGGGAGGTTTTAGGAAATCAGATTTATCTGTATGACACGGATGATGTATACTGCGTGTGGGAAAATCGCTATACAGAGCAGGAGAATCAAGTGACCATCCAGCTGCACTTTTTTGCACGGCAAGAAGATGACAGCTATCTGCGTTCTGATGAAACCATCGTGGAACGTGCCTATCCGCCAGAACAGGTGGCAGCTGCATTGGAGCGAGTTGGCTTTCAGGTGTTGGCTTGTTATCATGCAGATACAGAGCAGCCGCTACAGGCGGATAGTCAGAGAATGATTTTTATTTCGAGGAAAGAAAGGTCGTAAAGAAATATGGCAATTTTAAAACGGGCAATTGCAAAAGATGCCTCTGTCATCTCCGTTGCACTGGATGCAACCGATATGGTGGCAGAAATCGAACGGATTCATGAAACCTCTGCTGTGGTAACAGCTGCACTGGGACGGCTGGCAGTCGCTGCCAGTATGATGGGCTATGGCTTGAAAGGGGCAGAAGAATCTGTAACCCTTCGGGTTGATGGCGGTGGACCGACTGGGCAGCTGGTTGCAGTAGCAGATGCCTGCGGCAATGTAAAATGTGACGTGGAAAATCCGATTGTAGAACTGCCGTTGAATGCATTTGGGAAGCTGGATGTTGGCGGTGCGGTCGGAAAAGATGGGACGCTTTCTGTTGTCAAGGATCTTGGCTTGAAAGAACCATATGTCGGCACGATTCCGCTGGTATCCGGCGAAATTGCAGAGGATATCGCCAGCTATTACGCCATCAGTGAACAGACACCGACCGTTTGCGGATTGGGTGTGTTGGTCAAGCCGAATTTACAGGTACAGGTTGCCGGTGGCTATCTGATTCAGGTGTTGCCGTTTGCAGAAGAGGCTTGTATTGACCAGCTGGAGAAAAACATTCAGAATCTGCCGCCGATGACAAAAATGCTCACGGATGGCATGACACCGGAACAGATTGCATTGCGGTTGCTGGATGGACTGGAGCCGAATCTGTTGGATGAAACGACGGTTTCTTATCGCTGCGATTGCAGTCGGGAACGGACAGAAAAAGTGCTGATCAGTCTGGGAAAGCAGGAGCTGGAAAAGATGGCTGCGGAAGAGGAAAGCATTACCGTGACTTGTCATTTCTGCCATAAAGCATATACGTTTCCAGCAGACACCTTGCGACAGCTGGCGCAGAAATAACGGCACAGCATCACATGGAGAAACAGGAAGCATTACAACGTTATTTTGGACATGCAACCTTTCGGGCAGGACAGGAAGCTGTGATTGATGCGATTTTGCAAGGAAGAGATGTACTGGGCATTATGCCGACTGGTGCTGGAAAATCTGTCTGTTATCAGCTTTCTGCGTTGCTGCTTTCCGGCATGACATTGGTCATTTCCCCGTTGATTTCCCTGATGAAAGACCAAGTAGACAGCTTATTGCAAATCGGCATTGCAGCTGCTTATATCAACAGCAGTATGGAGCCGGAAGCATATCAATCTGTAATGATAAACGCCAGACAGGGCGCATATCGTATTTTATACGTTGCGCCGGAACGGTTGCAGACGGAAAGCTTTCAACGCTTTGCAGAGCAGGCGGAAATTGCAATGGTGACAGTCGATGAAGCGCATTGCGTTTCCCAGTGGGGACAGGATTTCCGGCAGAGCTATCTTGCCATTGCGGATTTTCTGGATGGGTTGCCAGAACGTCCGGTCGTCAGTGCGTTCACAGCCACTGCTACGAAGCAGGTCAGTGCGGATATCTGTCAGCTGTTGCGGTTGCAGAATCCGTATGAAATTACAACGGGCTTTGACCGGAAGAATCTTTATTTTGAAGTGCAGCATCCAAAAAGCAAGCGAGCCGCATTGCTGAGCCTGTTGCAGGAACGTCTGGGAAAGAGCGGCATTGTTTATTGTCTGGCGAGAAAAACGGTTGAGGAGGTCTGTGGATGGCTTTGTGCGCAGGGCTTTCCGGCAACCCGATATCATGCAGGCTTGTCGCAGGCGGAACGAACTGCCAATCAAGAGGATTTCCTTTTTGACCGAAAACCAATTATGGTTGCAACCAATGCGTTTGGAATGGGAATTGATAAATCCAACGTTTCATTTGTCATTCATTACAACATGCCGAAAGATCTGGAGAGCTATTATCAAGAAGCGGGTCGTGCCGGAAGAGATGGTGAACCGGCAGATTGTATTCTGCTTTATAGTGGGCGAGATGTACGCACCAATCTTTTTCTGATTGAGCAGGGACGGGAAGCTGCTGATCTGGAGGATCTGCAATTGCGGGAACAGTGGATTGCACGCAGCAAAGAGCGACTGCGTAGAATGAATTATTATGCCACGATGTCGGATTGTCTGCGTGAATATATGCTGCGGTATTTCGGAGAACGTGCACCGCAGGCGTGTGGACATTGTTCCAACTGTCAGGGCGAATTTGAGACAAAGGACATCACGCTGGAGGCAACGAAAATCATTTCTTGTGTCTATCGTGGGATACAGAATCGCTATCATCTGAGTCGTACCATGACAGCGGATGTTTTGATTGGCAGCCAGAAACAGTCGATTCTGGATTTGCGTCTGGATCGTCTCTCAACGTATGGCATTATGCAGGGCTGTTCTGCACAGAATGTTGTCAAAATGATTGATGCGTTGCTGGATTTGCATATTCTGATTTTACAGCCTTACAAGACGTATCAGGCATTACAGCTGACAGCAGCCGCAGCGGAAGTCATTCGGGGAAAGCGGAATGTAGAATGGAAACGGCTGAAAGCGGAAAAACGGACGACAGCGCAGAAAAGAAATGCAAATGCAACAGAAACGGAAACTGTCGAGGAAGCATTGTTTCAGCGGTTATCCCAGTTGCGGACAAAGCTGGCAGATGCGGAAAATGTGCCGGCGTATATTGTATTTTCCAATGCCTCTTTGCGAGATATGTGCCGGAAAAAGCCAAGCAGTATGGAACAGTTCCGACAGATTGTCGGTGTTGGCGTGATGAAGTCTCAGAAATACGGCATGTTATTTCTGAAAGAGATTGCTGCTTATTGTGCTGAGAAGCAGTCTGCCACCGCAGGGTAAAAAAGTTTCACAAATTTGCAGAAAGCACTTGCTTTTTTTCTGCACATGTTGTATAATAATCTTGTGCAATGCGGGAGCATTGTCAGAATATAACCGCTCTTTCGGGAGCAGACAGGAGGACTGCAATGTCAGAAGAAAAAAATGAATTTACACCGGATCTGTTTACACTGGAAGATGAGGATGGAAACGAAAAGGTATTCGAACTGCTGGATGTCATGGAGTATGAGGACGAAACCTATTATGCGCTCGTTCCTTATTACGAGGATGACGAAGAGTACCTGGAGGATGACGGAGAATTTGTCATTCTGAAGAGCGAAATGGTGAACGACGAAGAAATGTTGGTTTCCATTGAGGAAGACGAGGAATATGAAGAAATCGGCAGACTGTTCTTGGAACGCATCAATGATATGCTGGAAGAGGACGAAGAAGACGAGGAAGATGCGTAAGGCAACGCAGTTTTTTTCAAGTTTGGAAATGATTTTTTCAAAAAGGTATGGTATACTAAAAGCATAGAAAGATGTAACTGCCTTGTTGCAACGATTTGCACTTGCGTGACAATACGGTTTTTATAATCCAACACTTTTTTTAAGGGAATTTTGCTCCGGTGCAGGATTGCAGACCTCCCACTTTTGTGGACGAAGGGAGCGTGAATGTTTCGGGCGGATACCCACCTTGCTTTATAGCTTGGTTTTATGTGCCGTATGACGGCAAGGCGGTTCTTTTTTCTGATAAAGAAAAAACAGCAGAACAACAAGATAGCGTTAATGCAAAAAAAGAATTAACAGATGCAATAGGGAAAATAACTAGAGAATATGAAGCAATGAATGAACAAATGCAAAAAATGAATCAAACAATTGCTTTACTTATTGAATCTGATAAAGACGATATAAAAGCTTGGATAACAAGAGAACATCATTATTTTTGTTATGATTTAGGGTATATTGATGATTATAGTTTAGACTGTTTAGAAAAACGTTTTAGTCACTATAAAGACGAAGGCGGAAATAGTTTTATTAAAGACCTAATGGACGAAATACGTCAATTACCTAGAGAAAGTACTCAACGCCTTTATTCAGATAAAACACAAGAACAAGAAGAAAATAGAAGATAGCGCGGGAGCCGGTTCAGGATCCTTGACCTAGGTTAAAGAGGTAAGGACCGCCTGCCGCCGCAGAGATAAAAGGAGATGTTTAATATGGCAGTAACAACAAATCTATATCCACCAATAATTGACACATATATGCCAGCATTTTTAATTGGAGACGTGGATACTACAACCATAACCAAAACCTACACAGTATTATCCTATGTAGACCAAGATGCTTATGATACTGCTTTTGACAAATACATAAAGAACTCAGAGATAGATGGTGTTCAAGAACTTTGGGATGAATATGAAGCTAAATTAGCGGAAATACGTTCTCAAGGCACTAATCCAGATGAAATTGAAGAAGAACGTCTGTTGAAACAAGAATATCATCTAAAACTAAGAGAGTTAATTTCAGGTGCACCCAATGAAGATAGAACAGAAGATACTTTCTTCGAGGATAGACCAGACCCAGTTGAAATACAAAAATCTACAACTTTTGAAACAGCAAATACAACTAAGAGGAATT
>CAYNPC010000084.1:0-7579 GCA_964399025.1 uncultured Ruminococcus sp.
ATGACACTGCCTTCCAGACCAGCATTGGCTGCAATCTGACGGAGCGGTGCTTCCAGTGCACGCAGTACAATCTTTGCACCGGTCTTTTCGTCGCCTTCCAGAGACGGCAGCAGCTTCTCAATTGCCGGCATTGCATTGATCAATGCAGTACCACCACCAGCTACGATGCCTTCTTCGACCGCTGCCTTTGTTGCAGACAGTGCGTCTTCAATCCGCAGCTTCTTTTCCTTCATTTCAACTTCTGTTGCAGCACCAACGTGGATAACAGCAACACCACCAGACAGCTTGCCAATCCGTTCCTGCATCTTTTCCTTGTCGAAATCGGATGTGGACAGGGCAATCTGATTCTTGATTTCCTGAATCCGGTCTGCAATTGCACCCTGTTCGCCAGCACCACCAACCAGAATGGTGTTTTCCTTGTCGATGACTGCCTGACCAACATGACCCAGCATGTTCAGTGTTGCATCCTTGAGTTCCATATCCAGATCCTTGGAGATTACCGTACCACCTGTCAGAATTGCAATGTCTTGCAGCATTTCCTTTCTTCTGTCACCAAAGCCCGGTGCCTTAACAGCTGCACACTTGAATGTACCACGCAGGTTGTTCAGAATGATGGTGGTCAGTGCTTCGCCCTCGATGTCTTCTGCAATGATCAACAGCTTCTTGCCCATCTGGACAATCTGTTCCAGCAGCGGCAGGATCTCCTGAATGTTGCTGATGGATCTGTCTGTCAGCAGCACCAGTGCATCATCATAAACGACCTTCATCTTTTCCCGATCGGTGATCATATACGGAGACAGATAACCACGGTCGAACTGCATACCTTCTACTACTTCGCTGTAGGTCTCCGCAGTCTTGCCTTCTTCAATGGTGATAACGCCATCTGTTGTTACCTTATCCATTGCCTCTGCAATCAGCGTACCATCATTTTCATCAGCGGAAGAAATCGTTGCAACTCTTGCAATGTCTTCTGTACCGTTGACTTCCTTGGAATTTGCCTGAATGCTTTCTACAGCAGCATTCACTGCCTTGGAAATGCCCTTGCGGAGTACCATCGGGTTTGCACCAGCTGCGATGTTCTTCAGGCCCTCGTGAATGATGGACTGTGCCAGAACGGTTGCGGTTGTTGTACCATCACCAGCGGCATCGTTGGTCTTGGTTGCAACTTCTCTAACGAGCTGTGCGCCCATGTTTTCAAATGCGTCTTCCAGCTCAATGTCCTTTGCGATGGTTACACCATCGTTGGTCACCAGCGGTGCGCCAAATTCTCTGTCCAATACCACATTTCTGCCCTTCGGGCCCAGTGTGATCTTAACGGTATCTGCCAGCTTGTCAATACCAGCTACGATTGCATCTCTTGCATCTGCATTGTACTTAATTTCCTTTGCCATGATTCTGCACTCCTTTTCTCATCTATCCAGCCCATTCGCCGGATGTTTCATTCATAAATGTACGTACTTATTCTGCGATTGCGATGATTTCGCTCTCATAAACAACAGTCAGCTCTTCGCCTTCTGCCTTTACCTTCTGACCAGCAGTCTTGCTGAGCAGAACCTTGTCGCCGACCTTCACTGCCATCGGAATCAACGTACCGGTGGAAGCATACTTGCCAGCACCGCATGCAACAACAGTCGCAAATGCGTAGCTGTTTCCAGCTGCCTTTGCAGTCAACAGCAGACCGCTTGCGGTCTTCTCTTCTTTTTCCTCTTCAAACTTTACAATCACTCTGTCTGCCAACGGTTTTAACATAATGCTCTTCCTCCCATAGTTTATCATTATCACTTACGGCTTTCTTGTGTTAGCACTCTTTTTCGTTGAGTGCTAAATCCTATTATAACAGCTTTTCTGGAAAAATCAAGTCCTTTCGGATTTTTTCCTGAAAATTTGTACGATTATACAATTTTTACATTTTATAAATCACTCCAATTGTTCAGGTTCAACAATAATTATGGTGTAACTTTCACAAGTTTTTGAATTGCGCCGTCTGGCTAACAAATACATTTTGGCTTTTTACAAATTTCATAATTTACAATCAGTCCACTGAAAACATACAGAAAATACACCATTATTTTACCGCTATATGGTATTATAGGGTTAAAAGACAATCGAATTTGTCATTAAAAAAAATAAATAAGAAACGTGAGGTCAAGACAACATGGCACTTGAAAAAGTTCTGGTCGTAGATGACGACCCAAACATCTGTGATGTTTTAATGATGTACTTGGAGAATGAAGGATACAGCGTAATCCTCTCCTACGATGGCGAAGAAGCCCTCGTCAAATTCAACGCTCTGAAGCCGGATATCGTTCTGTTGGATGTCATGCTGCCAAGCATGGATGGCTGGCAGGTATGTCGGGAAATCCGGAAAAAGTCCAGTGTCCCGATTATCATGATTACTGCAAAGGGCGATACCTTCGACAAGGTTCTCGGTCTGGAACTCGGCGCAGACGACTATATTGTAAAGCCGTTTGACACCAAGGAAGTCGTTGCTCGTATTAAGGCAATTGCCAGAAGAGTCAGCGCAGCACCGGCTGAAACCGAAGTGCGTGAAGTACGCTACGACAAGCTCTCTGTCAACATGACACGTTACGAACTGCGTGTAAACGGTAAAGTTGTTGACACACCGCCGAAAGAACTCGAACTGCTCTTCTATCTGGCATCGAACCCGAACCGTGTTTACACACGTGACCAGCTGCTGGATGAAGTATGGGGCTTCGAATATTACGGCGATTCCCGTACCATCGACGTGCACATCAAGCGGCTGCGTGAAAAGCTGGAAGGTGTTTCCGACAAGTGGGCACTCAAGACCGTATGGGGCGTAGGCTACAAGTTCGAATCTGAAGAAGAAGAATAAGTATGGCGGATCATACGAAGAAGGCACACCGCTTTCATCCGGTTGCAATGCGGATTGTCTGCATTGAAGTGCTTGTGCTGTTACTTTGTACGGTGATCTTATCTCTGATCAGCATCTCCATGTACAAATCTTCGTTCCTTTCCTCCATCGCCTACAGTGATCGTGTTCTGGCAACGGATATCACAATGTTCTATGAACAGGACGCAGATACGGAAGCGGTCAGCACAGATTGGCTGCAAGAGAGCGATTATCTCCAGACGATATTCGACTGGACGTCAGAAGAAACCAATTCCCTTTATTTTCTGTTCGATACCAACGGCGACTGTGTTCTCTGTTCTTCCGATGTTACGGGAGATCGGAACGAGATCCATCTGGATGCCACTGTCATCAAACAGCTGGTCGAAGATGGCACGTATTCTTCGGATACGCTCGCTGCAATGGTACCGGGAGAAAATCGCCCGGTGATTAGTAACGGAACGATTGTCTCCCTCTCCTCGTCAGGTGGAGAGGGCTCCGTTTACTATCTCTTTAGTGATACCGCCACGGATCTGATTGAGTCGTTTATGATTCGCACGTGGGTTTTCAGCCTGCTCACCTGTGCTGTGCTGAGTGCAATTCTGGGCATGGTAACCGTTATTTATCTGAACCAGCAGCAAAAGCCACTGGAACGGATGATGCAAGTCGCACAACAGTGCGTACAAGGCGACTATACAGAGCATATTGTCCCTGGTAGCTTTGAGGAGCCATTCTATGAAGAACTGGCATACAGCATCAATGAGCTTGCCTATGCAGCGGAAAATGCGGAAGAACAGCGGAAACAGTTCGTTTCCAATGTCTCTCATGAGCTGCGCACCCCGATGACCATCATCAGCGGATATGTAGACGGCATTCTGGATGGCACTGTGCCAAAAGCAAAGCGGATGCAGTATCTTTCGATTGTCTCGCAGGAAATGCAGCGGTTAAAGATTCTGATCTCGTCGATGCTGAACCTGACCAAGTTTGACAACGGTACGATTCAGATTCACTATCAGAAATTCCCGATTCAGGATATGGTGTTCCGCACCATTCTGATGTTCGAGAGCCGAATGGAAAAGCGGCAAATCAATTTAGAAGGGCTGGATTCCGAACCCATGCAAGTCTGGGGCGATCCGGACTTACTCGGACAGGTCATCTACAACCTGTTTGAGAATGCAGTCAAATTTGTAGACACGGGCGGCACGATTACGTTTACTTTTTCGGAGAACGCCACAGAATCTGCGATTGCCATCCGCAACACAGGGGCTGGTATCTCCAAAGAAGAACTGCCGAAAATCTTTGAACGATTCTATAAGTCAGATGACTCCAGAAGCCACGATAAAACGGGGCTGGGCATCGGACTGGACATCACAAAGCATATCATTCGTCTGCACAAGGCACAGATTTCTGTCAGCAGTGAAGAGGGTTCCTACACGGAATTTCTGATTCGTCTGCCGAAGGAAGGTTGTACCATCGCAGGCAAGGAAGCACCGGCGAAAAAGCCAGAAAAAACTTCATAAAAGGCGGACGGTATGAAAAAGTATCGTCTGCCTTTTCCCATATCTGAAAGCAGAAAGGAGTCAACGCATGACAAAACCGGAAACACCAGCACAACGCCGTATCGTGTCATTGGCATGGACCGCATTCGGGCTGGCAATCATTCTTTTTCTGTATTGCATCATCAGCGATGTTGTACAATTTCTTGCACTTGCCGACACCCCAACCGCAGAAACCAACGCTTCTAAAACCATCACGATACAATATCAAGAAAAACCGGACGATGCACAACTGACACAACCGGACAGCACAGGAAAATATACGGTTGCAGGGGTAGCAGAAGCGGTCAGCCCCTCCATTGTGGAAATCACGGCGATTGCAGACAACGTAGAACAAAGCAGCGGCTCCGGTATCATCCTGACAGAGGATGGCTATCTTGTCACAAACACGCACGTGCTGCAAGACTGTGACACGTTTCTGGTGAAGATAGACGGCATAGACGAACAGATTCCGGCGGTCTGTGTCGGAATGGATACCAAGACCGATCTGGCGGTTCTGAAAATCGCTTACACCGGTCTGCCAGCGGCTGTCATCGGGGATTCGGATGAACTGACAGTCGGGGAAGAAGTGGTTGCCATCGGCAATCCGGCTGGACTGACCGGCACAGTGACAAATGGCATTGTTTCTGCGCTGCACCGGAAAATAAAAAGTGCCTCTACCAGCTTTGAAATGGACTGCATTCAGACCGATGCTGCCATCAGTCCGGGAAATTCCGGTGGGGCACTGATCAACCTGTACGGACAGATTGTAGGCATCACGTCTTCCAAGTATACCAGCGCATACAGCGGCTCGGCATATGAGGGGCTGGGGTTTGCCATTTCCATCAATGAAGCCATGCCGATTATTGAGGAACTGATTGCACAGGGCTATGTCTCCGGACGGGTTCGGGTTGGCATTACCTTCCGGTCACTGGCGATTGCCGACGTGCGGGAAGAGTACATAGAAACATACAATCTGCCGGACGATACAGAGCTATCTGGACTGTGGATTTCCGAGATTGCCGAGGATTACGATATTTTCAATTCCGGTCTACAGGTTGGCGATGTCATAGAATCCGTCGATGGACACAGCGTCACGGGATATGACGACCTGAATGATTTGCTCACAGAATACAGCGCAGATGATACATTAACGGCGGATTGCTATCGCTACAACGAAGACACCGCAGAAAAAGAAACCTTTACAATTACGTTTCGACTGATGGAAGATACATCCGGAAATTATTGATGCAATTATTTTTCATTTACCTATTGACAAACGGATAGAAAGCGTGTATAATAGTAATTGTGCAAGCGCATATGTAATCAAAAACGGGATAATAAAGTAACCCCCCAGAGTGGCCGCTCTGGGGGGTTTGCTTTGTTGTCGACACAGATAAATAAAATAAAAAACGGAAAGCAGTTCAATTTTATCTCCTGCTTTCCGTTTTTTCACGATCTAATCCTATCAAATATTACAATGTAATTTTTTCTTCCAGATACGCTTCCAGTTCGGAAATCGGCAACCGTACCTGCTCCATCGTATCACGATCTCTGACTGTCACGCAGTTATCCTTTTCCAGCGTGTCAAAGTCATATGTAATACAGAACGGTGTTCCGATCTCATCCTGCCGGCGATACCGTTTCCCAATCGAACCAGCATCGTCAAAGTCCACCATGAACTTCTTAGACAGCTGTGCATAGACCTCCTGTGCCTTCTCACTCAGCTTCTTAGACAGTGGCAGAATAGCAGCCTTATATGGTGCCAGTGCCGGATGGAAGTGCATAACAACCCGTGTATCGTTCTTCTCTGCATCTACAACTTCTTCGTCGTAAGCTTCCGTGACAATCGACAGGAACAACCGCTCTACGCCCAGTGACGGCTCGATGACATACGGAATATACTTCCGGTTCTCTTCCGGATCAAAGTATTCCATCGACTTGCCGCTGTGGTTCATATGCTGTGTCAGGTCGTAATCTGTCCGGTCAGCAACACCCCAGAGTTCGCCCCAACCAAATGCAAAGCGATACTCAAAGTCTGTGGTTGCCTTCGAGTAGAAGCAAAGCTCTTCTGCATCATGGTCACGCAGCCGCAGATTTTCTTCCCGAATGCCCAGTGTCAACAGGAAATTCTTGCAGTAGCTTCTCCAGTACTGGAACCACTCCAGATCGGTGCCCGGCTTGCAGAAGAACTCCAGTTCCATCTGCTCAAATTCCCGTACACGGAAGATAAAGTTACCCGGTGTGATTTCATTCCGGAAGGACTTCCCGATCTGTGCAACGCCGAACGGCACTTTCTTCCGAGAGGTTCTCTGAATGTTGGAAAAGTCTACGAAAATACCCTGTGCCGTCTCCGGACGGAGGTACAGCTCCGACTTGGAATCTTCTGTTACACCCTGAAATGTTTTGAACATCAGATTAAACTGCCGGATGTCTGTAAAATCTGTCTTTCCACAGTTCGGACACGGAATCTGCTTTTCCCGAATGTACTGCATCATCGCTTCATTCGACCAGCCGGCAGGGTTGGTGCCGTCAAAATCTTCAATCAGATTGTCCGCTCTGTGACGGGTCTTACAAGCCTTACAGTCCATCAGTGGGTCTGAGAAGCCGCCAAGATGACCAGAAGCCACCCAAGTCTGCGGATTCATCAGAATCGCACTGTCCAGACCAACGTTGTACGGGTTTTCCTGTACAAACTTTTTCCACCATGCCTTCTTGATGTTGTTCTTCAATTCCACACCCAGCGGACCATAGTCCCAAGTGTTTGCAAGTCCGCCGTAAATTTCCGAACCGGCATATACGAATCCTCTTGACTTGCAAAGGTCTACAATTTTGTCCATGCTTTTTTCCTGATTGGTCAGCATTACAATTCCTCATTTCTATTGTTTTTGCACCAATGTGCATCCATTTCTATTCATTATAGCGGATACACAGAAAAAAGTCAAGTTTTTGGTCACGGTCGGGAAAAAGGATGCCTTCATTTCCGTTTCAACTGCTTCAGTTTGTCAAAAAAGCTGCCCCGCTTGCTGTGATTCTTCAAATCATCCAAAGAATCATTAAATGCTTGCAGCAGTTCTTTCTGCTTTTTGCTCAGCTTCTTCGGCACTTCGACATTGACTGTTACATACTGATCGCCTCGTGCATCCCGCCGCAGCATCTTCACGCCCTTGCCACG
>CAYNPC010000085.1:0-7573 GCA_964399025.1 uncultured Ruminococcus sp.
ATACGCTCATAAATATCGTAATCATCCTGTTTAAAGACATTGAATATGACCGCTATCTGATTGCTTCGCTGAAAATCCCTTACCGTTCTGACTGCAATCTCCGCTGCCTTCTGTTGTGGAAATCCAAACACACCCGTAGAAATACAGCAAAACGCAATGCTTGCAATCTGATTTTCAACAGCCATTTCAAGACAGCTTTGGTAGCAACTTTCCAGCAATCTGCAATGTTCTCTGGTCAACTTACCATTGACAATCGGGCCAACTGTATGAATCACGAAATCACAAGGCAGATTATAAGCGTTCGTAATCTTCGCCTGTCCGGTAGGCTCTTCAAAGCCCTGTCGTGCCATGATTTCTGCACATTCTAACCGGAGCTGTACACCAGAAAAAGTATGAATCGCATTGTCAATACATGTGTGACAAGGGCTGTAACAACCCGTCATGCCAGAGTTCGCTGCATTGACAATCGCACCACATTTCAGCGTTGTAATATCGCCTCGCCAGAGATAAATGCCATCTTCAATTGGTTGCAGATCAGCGATATCTGTAATCCCCTTTTCAGCAATTTTTTCCTTGAGATATGCGTCCTGTACTGCAAGAAATGTCTCTTCCATCGGCTTTGCAGCACGAATATTGACAAGGCTGCGAAACAGCCGGAACTGCGCATCCTTGTTTGCCGGAATTTGCAAATTTGTATATTGGGGATTTTCTGCGAGCAAATAGTTGATCAGAAAAATCAGACGTTCCTCTTGTGTCATGGTACGATACACTCCTTTTTTCATTATTATACCATGAGAAAAGATGGGTGTCAATCATTTCCAGCATTCTTTTGGCATCAAAAAAGACTGCCATTTGCATGACAGCCTTTTTCTTACAGGAGGGGTTCCAATATATTATAGTATTACTATAAATCAGAGATACTTCTTAATCTCATCTACCTTGTCGAGGTGTTCCCACGGCAGGTCAATGTCAGTTCTGCCAAAGTGACCATACGCTGCCGTCTGTTTGTAAATCGGACGCTTCAGGTCAAGCTCTGCAATAATAGCAGCTGGCCGCAAATCGAATACCTTCTCTACAATTTCCGTAATCTTTGCTTCCGGAATCTGATTGGTGCCAAATGTATCAACTGCAATGGAAACCGGCTTTGCTACGCCAATCGCATAAGCAAGCTCAATTTCTGCCTTGTCAGCCAGTCCAGCAGCGACAAGATTCTTCGCAACCCATCTTGCTGCATATGCTGCGCTTCTGTCAACCTTAGTCGGGTCTTTTCCGGAGAATGCGCCGCCGCCATGTCTACCTGTACCACCGTAGGTATCAACGATGATTTTCCGTCCGGTCAGACCAGCATCACCCTGCGGGCCACCGATTACAAATCTGCCAGTCGGATTGATATAATAAATCGTATCATCATCCAGCAGATCAGCCGGCAGGACTGCCTTGATAACATGTTCAATGACATCCTTCTTAATCTGTTCCAATGTTACTTCTTCGCTGTGCTGTGTGGAGACAACAACCGTATGAATTCTCTTTACCTTGTTGTTCTCATCAAATTCTACTGTCACCTGTGACTTGCCATCCGGACGGAGATACGGCAACGTACCGTTCTTTCTGACTTCAGCCAGCCGTCTTGTGATACGATGTGCAAAGGAAATTGCCGGTGGCAGATATTCTGGTGTTTCGTTGGTTGCATAACCAAAGATAATACCCTGGTCACCTGCGCCTGTACCGAAATCTTCTGTTGCACCTTCCTGCTTTGTCTCGTAAGCCTTATCAACACCGAGCGCAATGTCAGCAGACTGCTCGTCTACAGAAGTCAGAACAGCAATGGAATCGGCATCATAGCCACCACCGACACCGGTATAACCAATTTCCCGAATCGTGTCTCTTGCAATCTTGGCGATGTCAACATATGCCTTGGTGGAAATCTCACCAACAACCAGTGCCAGACCAGTTGCTACCGTTGTTTCAGCGGCAACTCTGGAATCTGGATCCTGTGCAATCAATGCATCCAGAATGGCATCTGAAATCTGGTCTGCAATTTTGTCCGGATGTCCCTCGGTTACGGATTCTGATGTAAATAATCTGCTCATGATAAATCTCTCACTTTCTCTTTTTTATATTGTATATTCAATCTCCGGTGTTTCCACCTGGAAGAATTTATTGAATACTCGTTTTTTATAGTAAGCAAAATCTGCATTGTTCCGATCTCTCGGACGAGGCAGTTTTACTTCAATCACTTCTTCTACAATCCCCGGCTTCGGAGACATGACAACAATTTTGTCGCCTAAGAAAACCGCTTCTTCGATGTCATGCGTAACCAAAAACATGGTTGTTTTCTGCTCTTGCCAGATTCTCGAAATTTCCTGCTGCATGTTGATTTTTGTAAAAGCATCCAATGCGCCGAATGGCTCGTCCAAAAGCAGAATTTTCGGGTTATTGATCAGACTTCTGGCAATACTGACACGCTGCTGCATCCCACCTGAAAGCTGATTCGGCAATGCTTTTTCAAAGCCGTTCAGTCCAACAAAATCAATGTGTTCCTGTACTCGCTTCTTTCGTTCTTCTTTGGAAAACTTCTCCTCAATCCCAAATGCGATGTTTTTTTCAACGCTTTTCCAAGGGAACAGTCTGGATTCCTGAAAGATGACACCAATCTGTTTCTGTGCTTCTTTCGAAAACGGCTTGCCATCATAAAGAATTTGTCCATCCGTTACGGTATCCAGACCGGCAATCATCCGCAACAGCGTACTTTTGCCGCAACCGGAAGGGCCTACAATGCTGACAAACTCCCCATCTTCTATGGTGAGATTGATGTCACGCAATACCTCTACCGTATCCGAACCAATTTTAAAAATCTTTTTTACATTTTTAATCTGCAATGCCATGCGATCACCTACTTTCCGGCTGTACGATTCCAGTAAACCACTTTTTTCTGAAGCAACTGGAACAAAATATCAATGGCAAGTCCGATTACACCAATGGAAATAATGCCTACAAACAACTCAGCCGGCTTTGACATCTGTCTTGCAAACATAATCAGATAACCAACGCCCTTATCGGCTGCAATCATTTCTGCTGCAACAACGCAGCTCCATGCTGTACTGATGCTGAGCCGTAAGCCCGTAAAGACGGAAGGAATGGCAGAAGGGATGATAATATCTTTCAGAATGATCCATCTGTTCTTTCCAAATACGCCTGCCACTTCTACCAATTTCGGATCGGTACTCTGTACACCTGCAATCGTATTGAGCAATACCGGCCAGAATGCGCCGACGGTTACCAATGCAATTTTGGATGGTTCACCAATCCCCAGCCACATAATGAACAACGGTATCATAGCAATTGGCGGAATCGGTCTTAAAATACCAATCAATGCCGTAAACAATTGATTCAGACGAAAATACAACCCGATCAGCAACCCCAACAACATACCAGATGCTGCACCGATGGCAAACCCTCTGATGACTCGTCCGAAGCTTGCCAGAATATGTTGCCACAAGCTACCGTCTGCAATCATACTCTGAAAGCAGTTCCCGACTTTTTGCGGTGTTGGCAGAATGGATGCGTTAAAAAAGCCATTGTTGCTGCCAGCATACCAAATCAGAATGATGATAATCGGCAGAATCAGGGAAATCAACACCGTTGCTGTCTTTGTGTCCAGAATGCTACTTTTGTGCTTTATCATTTGCTTTCACTCCTTTGCAAAAATAATTTGTGTGTCAGACGCTGCTGAAAATATCATACTAATTCGATATGAGATGCTTGCTTTGTCCTTACGAGTTTTATTATACGACCAAATTTCACAATCGTCAATCAGAAAATGTGATAACGTTGTCTTTCTATAACAAATTCATGCAAAAAAAGAGCCAAAAGCAAAGATTTTTACTGGCTTTTCGTAGGCATTTTTCAGCAAAACAAGGAAAATAAGATAACGTTGTCTCATCGTTTTACAGCGAAATTCTGCATGTTTTTGTTCTGTCGCAAAAGAAAAAAGCCTGTTTTTGTGTGAAAAACACGTCTGTGCATGATAACGTTGTCATTTATAGTGCAACCAGAAGTTTTCCCAAACCGCTTGACAACCAGACTCCAATTATTGTATAATAAAAATATAATATTTTCATGCGTGAAAATAAGAAAATGGAGGGATTTGTCTATGAAGCTAAAAACTATCATTGCAACAGCATTGTCCGTCCTGCTTATAGGAATGCCCTTGTCCAGTGTGGATAAACAAGGTGCAAATGCTGTGGACGCCACTGTGTACTTCAGCGAATTTGACGCAACCGTAAATGATGGAGAGCCAATCCGTGGCGTTGACCTCTCCTCAATCCTATCCGTAGAATCTGCCGGCGTTGTCTTCTACGATGAAGACGGAAATGAACAGGACATTTTCAAAACTCTTGCAGAAAACAAAGTGAATTACGTCAGAGTACGTGTCTGGAACGATCCGTATGACAGCGATGGAAACAGCTACGGCGGCGGAAACTGTGATGTAGCAACAGCAGCGGAAATTGGAAGACGAGCCGCACAGTACAACATGAAGCTTCTGGTTGATTTCCAGTATTCTGATTTCTGGGCAGATCCAGCAAAACAAACCGTTCCGAAAGCATGGAGCAGCTACACATACGAACAGAAAAAACAAGCCATCTATGACTATACGCTTGAGAGTCTACAAACCATAGCCGACGCTGGCGCAAATATTGGTATGGTGCAAGTCGGAAACGAAACAAACAACTTTTTCTGTGGCGAAAGCGATATGTACCAAATCAGCGAACTGTTTTCAAGTGGCTGTGCAGCCGTGCGCAACTTCGACAATTCTATACTGATTGCCCTGCATTTTGCCGACCCATCTACCGGCTTTTATGATTGGTATGCGCAGGTACTGGACGAATGTAATGTAGATTACGATGTTTTCGCAACCTCCTATTATTCTTACTGGCAAGGTACAACAGAAAATCTGACTTCTGTTCTGAAGAATATCGCTGACACTTATAATAAATATGTCATGGTGGCAGAAACCGCTTACCCCTACACGGACGATGACGGTGACAGCTATGGAAATGAAGTCTTGTCTACCGCAGAAAACGTAAATTTTTATTATGATATTTCCGTAGAGGGACAGGCGCAATGTCTCACAGATGTATTTCAGGCAGTCGCAAACGTCGGCAGCAAGGGAATTGGCGTTTTCTATTGGGAACCTGCATGGATTGGCGTAGAAAATCTATCTTGGGACGAACAGAATACTTTATGGGGTGCATATGGTTGTGGATGGGCAACTGCTTATGCAGGAGAATATGATTCCAGTGCGATTGCAACAGGCGGCTCTTCTTATGACAATCAAGCATTGTTTGATTTCAGCGGAAAGCCATTGGACTCTCTCAAGGTATTCAGCAATATTTATCCACAAGCTGTTTCTGACCTGAATTCTGAACCAGAAACGGAACCATACGAACCAGAAACAGAGCCTGAGACGGAACCGGTACCTGAACCGGATCCATACGAAGTTGCAGATATTGCAGATGGAACATATACAATCAGAAATGTCAACAGCAATCTGTTTTTGGCTGAAAATAATGGCAATGCGATACAGAGTGCAGAGCAGGTTTGGGTGCTGACAAATCTGGGTGATGGCATATATATCATACAAACAAAAGATGGTAGAACACTGACAGTAGAAGACAGCTCTGCAGAAAATGGCGCAAACATTTCTCTGCAAGACTTTTACGGCGACGATGCACAGAAATTCATCCTGCGTGCAAACGATGACGGAACATTTGCGCTATTGACCATGACATCCAGCGGAACACATTGTGCAGATGTATTCGGTATCAGTTTTGATGATGGTGCAAATATCTGTCAGTGGGAATATTGGGGCGGTGATGGACAGAAATTCATCATAGAACCATTTACAGAAGCCACAGAACCGGAAAAACTGATTGGAGATGCCAATCTTGACGGTGCTGTTACCATCTCTGACGCTGTTGTACTCCAGAAATACCTCCTCGGTTCGGGTGCCCTTACAGAAGAACAATGGAATGCTGCGGATATTATTGACAAAGGCACAGTAAACGTATTGGATATGGTAGCGTTGAAACGGATTCTGATGCAAAGCATGTCATAAAATTGCGGATCAAAAACAACTCTCGATTTATCATTTGTTTTATTTTCATATAAATAAAATTCACAAAAGAACGCTATAATAGAGATACTACTATGGGAAGAGGATTTTTAATATGAAAGTACTAATTACGACAGATTGTTATAAACCCATGATAAACGGTGTTGTAACATCTATTATCAATCTTGAAGCAGAACTGCGTAGGTTGGGGCATGAAGTCAAAATCTTATGTCCATCCGAAAATCATTGCTGTATCGAAAATGGGGATATCTATAAAATTGGTTCGCTGAATTTTGCAAAACTGACCGATGGCGCAAGACTTGCATTCAAATTGCGAAAGAAAAACTTACAGAAACTGATTGAATGGAAACCGGATATCATCCATTCTCAAACAGAATTCACTTCTTTTATTATGGCACGGAGAATTGCCGCCGAAGTCGGCTGCCCGATGATTCACACATATCATACCGTCTATGAAGATTATACGCATTACTTCTCCCCGAACGCCTATATCGGGCGAAAATCCGCTATCACGTTCTCAAGACAGATTCTCAAGCACACAGAAGCTGTCATTGTCCCCACGCAAAAAATCAAAGATATGCTGACTGACTACGGCATTACAAAGCCCATCTCTGTCATTCCGACCGGACTGGTGCTTGACAAATTCCACAAGGAAGTAACCGAAGATGCCATTGCAGCATTAAAAGCAAGTCTGCACATTCCGCCAGAAAATCGGATATTGGTCACGGTCGGCAGAGTGGCAAAAGAAAAAAATATCGAAGAACTGATTCAATTTTTCCAACGTATGCATCTGGAAAACACGTCTCTGGTCATTGTAGGCGGTGGTTCTTATCTGGAAACTCTGAAAGAAATGGTGCAGCGTGAAAACACTGCTGACAGCATTCTTTTCACAGGTGCCGTGCCGCCGGAAAGCATCGTACCATACTACAAGATGGGAGATATCTTCTTAAGTGCTTCGCAGAGTGAAACGCAAGGTCTGACGTATATCGAAGCACTCGCAAGCGGATTACCTGCTGTATGCAGAAAAGACAGCTGCCTTGACCATATCATAGAAAATCACAAGAACGGTGGACAGTATACGAACTTTGAAGAATTTCAAGGCTTCATAAAGGAAATACTGGACAACGATGCGTTGAGAGCTGCAATGTCAGAAAATGCCTTGCAAACGGCAGAACGATATTCCTCTGCCACTTTCGGGAAAAATGTTGCACAGGTTTATCAGACGTTACTGGAAGAACAGCGTCGTACCGCTGTCGGCTAAACAAAAAACACAAACAAAAATTAACCGCTCCAGTCAGAAAAGACCAGAGCGGTTATTCCTATTATGAAAAATAGTAGAGAAAACAAAGAAGTCCGGATATCCGAACTTCTTTGCTTTTATATGGGGTGGGAGATGGGATTCGAACCCACGATCTTCGGGACCACAATCCGACGCTT
>CAYNPC010000086.1:0-7378 GCA_964399025.1 uncultured Ruminococcus sp.
AACGTATACACGAGTTCCAGTCGTGCGCCTTAGACCAGCTCAGCCATCTTTCCATCCATGCAATTGTCTGCCTCAAGTATGCCGAAAACCGGATGCTTGAGTTGGTGCGAGTGACGGGACTTGAACCCGTACGTCGAAACACACGCCCCTCAAACGTGCCTGTCTGCCAATTCCAGCACACTCGCTCATTTTGCTCTGTGCGTTGCGTTTCTGTTTCGCTCTCTCGCCTCAGTGCTTTATTATTATATCAGAAAAAAAGGCGTTTGTCAAGCGATTTTCGACCTTTTTTCTGAAAAAGTAGCATAACAATTCGAATTTTATTTTGTGTAAAATGCACAAATAGCAGAATAGGAGACAGCAAATCTCTGCCTGACTCCTTCTTTTTTTGAGGAAATTGCATAAAATCAAGAAAACCTATTGACAATTTTTCATCTGATATGCTATAATAGAAGCAGACATGATACCAATGCATCGAAATCCGGTGCAGGACGTATGATGTAAATACCACCTGATGGAAATGTGCCGTGTCTCTGTACATGTGCTACTTTCCACGCAGATTTGAGGAGGAACGTACTATGAAAATGACCATTACTGCGAAGAAAATGCAAATCCCACAAAACTTTACCGATTATGCTGAAAAACGCCTTTCTTCCAAACTGGACAAGTTCTTCGGGGAAGAGGCAGATGCCAAGATTACGATGGCAACCCAGAAGAATCTGATCGTGATTGAGTTGACGGTCGATTATAATAATATGATGTATCGTGCAGAACAGTCTGCTGTGGACAAGGAGGACGCACTGGATGCTGCTGTGGACAAAATCATCCGGCAGATCCGGCGGAATAAGACCCGTGTCGAAAAGCGGCTGAAGGATACAGCGTTCAAGGACACATACGAAGATGTTGTGCCGGAGTCTGACTACGAAGTCCTCCGTCATAAAAAGTTCGTGCTGCACCCGATGGACGTTGAGGAAGCCATTCTCCAGATGAACCTGCTGGGACATACATTCTTTATGTTCCTGAATGCCAATACTGGGGAAACCAACGTCGTTTATAAGCGTGCTGACGGAAAGTACGCTGTTCTGGAACCGGTTGCAGAGTGAGGTTTTGTCCCAGCTGCTCTCCAGTGACCAATGGGATGACCAGCTGCGGCAAAAAGCAGATGCTGTCCGACGAGCACACTATGGGACGGCTGTCTATCTGCGAGGGTTGATTGAATACACCAACATCTGTAAAAATCGTTGCTATTACTGCGGGATTCGTTGCGGGAACGCCAACGTAACACGATATCGGTTGGGGCAGGAAGAAATCTTAGCGTGCTGTAAAGAGGGCTACGCACTGGGATTTCGGACGTTTGTCCTGCAAGGCGGAGAAGATCCTGCTTCCACCGATCAGTGGGTTTGTGAAGTGGTCTCTTCCATTCGGGAACAGTTTCCGGACTGCGCCGTTACGCTTTCCATCGGCGAAAAGTCAAGGGAGAGTTATCTGGCATATTATCGGGCTGGCGCAAGCCGCTATCTGTTACGGCACGAGACTGCCGATCCTGCCCATTACCGGAAGTTGCATCCGATTTCGATGTCGCTGGAAAACCGGAAACGTTGCCTGTATGACCTGAAGGAAATCGGGTATCAGGTCGGTTCTGGATTTATGGTCGGTTCGCCGTATCAGACCACGGAACATCTGATTGCAGATTTGCAATTTCTGAAAGCATTGCAGCCAGATATGATTGGAATCGGTCCGTTCATTCCGCAGAAAGACACCATCTTTTCTGGCTTTCCACAAGGCGATTTGCAATTGACTTTGCGCTTATTGTCTATTTTACGTCTGATGTTTCCTTATGCGTTGATTCCCGCCACAACGGCGTTGGGCACGATCCATCCGCAGGGCAGGGAACTGGGCTTACAGGCTGGTGCAAATGTCGTTATGCCGAATTTATCCCCTGTCAGAACACGGAAACTCTATGCGCTGTATGACAATAAAATCTGTACCGGAGAGGAGTCGGCACAATGTCGGCACTGTCTGGAGCAACGAGTCAAAGCAGCAGGCTATGAAGTCGTCACGGATATCGGCGACGTGAAAAGATAACAAAACAGGAGCAGTTCAAGAACCGCTCCTGTTTTTTGTTTGTTATGATTTTTTCTTATGGCGAAGGATTCCGTAGCAGAACCATGCAAGTGCAATGCCGGCAATGCTGATGCCATAATATCTGCGCAACCCCATTCCGCCGGTATTCGGCAGAACATAGGAGGTATCCTGATTGTTGACGATCATCTTCTGCAAAACAACAATCTGTTTGTTGTTGATGGTCTTTCCATCCTTGTTTTGTATGGAATATGTCGCAACGTAAGAATGACCGCTTATGGTGGCATCGTTGTCCGAACGGATCGGATTGCCATTGTCATCCAGTTCATAGATGTAATATGCAGTGTCCAATTCCGCCTGCGTAAAGGCTGGCGTACTGGTCTGAACAGAACCGTCCAGATAATAATTGCAACCTGTCTCCGTATAGGTCATAGAAAGAATCTGCACCGGCTTTTCTGTCAGATTGACAGTCGGGTCTTTCTCATAAAGTCCGAAGCGATACGTTCCGGATGTTGGCGTATACGCATTGCCATCTTCATCTAAGAATATCTTTTCCACTTCGATTGTGCCCTTTTTGTTCTTCATGGTGTAAGTATAGGAAGACATGCTGTAGAAAAGATCCATCTTTTCGATGTTGGGGTACAGGCTTTCATAATCGGTGCTGATGTCTCTCGGGAATGCGAAATAATACTTGGTGTCGTCCAGTTCATATCCCTCCGGCGCAGCTGTTTCCTGTAAGTAGTAAAGCGTACCGTAAGACATGCCGGAACGGAAAGACAATTCCCCGCTGGCATCCGTTGTGCCGTTTGCGACGACTTCTTCTGTTCCGTTTGTATTTACTTGACAGAGTTGAAATTTCGCCCCGGACAACTTGACTGTCATGTTCTCGTTGTCCACTTTGACAACTCTTACAGTTGGTGCCAGATTGAGTGTGACACTACCGGATACTTCATAGGTGTAGTTTTCATCACACCACTGCGCTTCATCATTTGTCGGAATATCATTCCAATATGCCTTGTTGGAAATGCTGACAGAAGTTCCTATCTTTGCCGTGATGCGGACTTCATAGGTGATGATGATTTTTTTCCCGTTGGGCAGATTGCGAATTAATAATTTTTGCAATCCTTTTTCATCCTCTTCCAACGATACGGCATAGCCTTCTATTTCATTTCCGTTCTTGTCTTTGACTTCTAAACTGCTTTCTATGAAAGCAAGATTTGCACTCAGCTCGTCAATCAGCGTAGGGAGTGTGTTAAGCGGATACAGGGATTCTTCATTTGGATTGATTACAATCTGGAAGTTCAGGATAGAAGAATTTTCGTCACCGATGCTGGTTATTTTGCTTTTGTCCAAAGAGCTGTCTCTGGTGACTTCAATGCTACCTGTGCTGTCAAATGCAATGCCATCTTCCGTGATAATGGTTGCTGTATTTTCAAATACCTTTGTAGCATTCTCCGTATCTGTATTCAGCAAGAGATCCGGATCCGTCACTCTGCACATAATGTTGAGACTAATTTCCTTTCCGGTTTCACCGTAGTGATAGTTTGGATAAAGATATCCAAATGTACCGATTGTCAGATTGTCAATCTTCCATCGCAATGTTTTAGTTTCGGGATTGTAATAAGTAATCGCCGTTCCTTTTTGGTTCGTTCTGATATCTTTCTGCCAGTTGCTGTTGTTCTCTAATTCTGGAATTTCCAAGAAGACAGGTAGGTTATCCCCTCTGGCGTACCATCCTAACGAATAGATATCACAATAAGTGAAATCCAATCCATCTGGGAGAACATCCTCTAACGAAACACTTCCTTCCAGAGAGCCGTCGTAATTGACAGAAACAACCCAAGAGACATACGTACCAGATTCCGGAAGCCAGTTTTTATTCCAATTGTTCAAGACATTGCTTTCAGTGCTGCCACCAGCATAAGTAAACTTTTTAGTATTCTTGTTATAAGTATACGCAGCAGCCCCTGATTTTTTGAGTGGTATTGGGTTATAACGAATGGTGGCACTGTTGACATCAATATAATCGGAACTATCATTGCCATTTGACGTGAAAGATAACTGATTCACATAGGCACGCCTTTCTTTATCCATAACACGTGGAGAAGAACGGAGAACAATATAAACTGCCTCATCCTCTTCCAGTTCAATGGTTTCTTGGAACTTAACAAAAAGAACTTTGTTGTCCCATGTGTCGATCCACCAATTGTATTCTTTGTTGTCAGGCTTGTAACTCTTTGTCTCGTTATAAGGAGAACCGACTAATTGTGTAAATGTAGATCCGATGTCTTTTTGAAATTCGCCAAAACTTGTGTAGTTTGTTGTAATATCGGCATCTTTTGCACCACGATAGACACCAGCTACTGCATCATAACAGAATTTCATATCTTCACAATGCAATTTATCTTTTAGTTGCATCTGTGATGGAATGGTACCTTCCAATTTCACTACCCAATAGATAATGCCGAGTGGATAATTTTCTTCTGGCTTATAAAGTGTGATATCGCCATTTTCGGTTACGCCACCCTCATCTTCTGCTGCGGTGACATACCAGCCTTGCTTTTCTACTGTATATTTGATGCTGCCTTGGATGACGCTGGAGACGGAAATCTTTACGCCCAGTATCGTCCGTTGGATGCCGTTCACACCGGTAATCGTTCCGCTCAGACCGAAGCCGTTAGAAACGGAAATTTCGCCGATACCATCCAGATTAACAGGCAGTGCGTAATACGTCAGTAGATAAGAATATCTTCCATCCGGTAAGCCCAGACCTTCTGGTGTGAAAGAAAATTCTTTCAGTGCATCAACGTTCAACCAGACAGATGCCACAGCATCGCTCTGCTGCATGATGCTCAAGATTTCATTATCGGACAGGCTGCTTGAGAGTTCTCCCAGCTGGAACGCCTGCACTTGCAGGTAGCCTTCGTATTGCAGATAGGCTGTCTGGAACTGGTCTTTCATGACGGTAGAGCTTAAATCCCATTTGCCATCTTCGTTGATGATAACCTGATACTTCAGGCTGTCTTTCTGTACGATAAACGCATCCGGTCGGGTGTCGCTGTCGATAATATTGCCATCGGTATCGTACTGAAGAACGGCTTCTTCGGATGGAATTGCAACGGAAAGCTGTTCATTGACCGTACCACCAACGAGCTTCCGCACCCATTTCGCATGTTTGAACGTTTCCGTGTGCTCACCCGTCGCCAACCATTCGTTGGAAGCTTCGTCACGGTTGCTGTTTGTCTCCGTGTACACACTGGCTTTGTTGTTCAACGAAATATTGCCGTTGCTTTTATCGTAGAGATTTTTCACCATGACGGTATAAGTAATGGTTTTTGTTTCGCCCGGTGCGAGACTGTCAATGGTCAGGTCGAACGAAGCACCGTTATAGTCAACAAAATGGATTTCCTTCCCATTGCTCTTGTCGCTTGTGATGTCGACAGAAAGCTTGTCTCCCGTATCGCCAGACAGGTAATTGGAGAAGCTGCTGTTAAATTCATCATGCAAGCGCAGATTGAACAGGAAATAGCTGTTGGTTTCCGGCGCAGAGACTTTGACACGATAAGAAATGGTGCCGTTGCCGTCTTCGTCAACGTTGCTTTCTACCAAATCTTTGGATACAGATGCTTTCACCTGCGGGGTAAAGTTATTTTCCGTCTTATCTTTCTCGTTATCCTTGGAATAGAGAGTGGCTTCGTTGATGAGGTCACCACGAGAAGTTGCACCGATGTAATTGGAATCCAACATCACATCGTATGTCAATGTGCGTTCGCCTTTTGCTTCCAGATCGCCAATGTTCCAAGTGAGAACGCCGTTCGCCCTGCTGACTGTTGAGGTCGTGTCTCCGGTTTCCACGTTGAGCACGTTGGTTACAAATTTTGCGTTGGATGTAAAAAGATCCTCTACTCTGACATCCGGAATGGCGATGTCATCTTCCAGCGACTTGACGGTGATGGTGTACCGGAAATAATACGTGCCGTCTTTTGTTTGCAGCAACTCAGAGCGAGTTTTGTCAATGGAGACAGAAGCATACTGAGAAGCCAATTCGTTGCCGAATGTGAATGTGCGTTCCAGTCCCGGCAAATTGATTTCGCCCGTGCCGTCTGTCAGTTTTCGCCAGTCAATCGTACCTTTCAGGGAAAAATCACCACTTAACGTTGTTGTATCTTCATGCTGATCAATCCAATCTTTGTCGAATGTCATCGTGACAACTGTATCACTCACTGCAATGCTCGCAACGATTTCTCCGTTGTACACGACACTGCCAGTATCACCAAATACCAGCCAATCCGGAACGCCGCTAAATGTGACCTGATAATTCGCATCTTTCAGCTCGCTAATGGAAATATCAGCGTATTCTACTTTCAGTCGGTATTCTGCCTCGGCATCCAAGTCTTCATGGTAGGAACCATCAATGGTAATCCAGCCTGTTCCGCTTGTTCGATAGCTGAGCGTTGCATTTACAATGCGACCATTTTCCTGTAGGTCAATGGCTGCAATATCGCTATCGTCGCCGTGAATCGGCATTTCTTCCAATACGACATTGCCATATGTTTCTGCATCCTCAACATAAGACGCTGCATCTTCTGTTGCGTTTGTATCTTCTATCTCGGAGATAGATGCCATGAATTCGGTTTCGGTGCTTTCTGATGTTGTTTCGCTGGTCAGCGTTGTTTCCGCAGCTTCGTTTTCGTTGCTGCAACTTGCAATATGCGTATGTACCCTCATGCCGCAAACCAGAACCCGTGCCGATTGCCCATCCATCAAAACCGTATAGCAGTTTTCATCATGTTGGTGGTAGATGATACCACAGATGATTGTACCGGTTTCGTCGTAGCAATTTTCTGCATGCGTGTGTGTCATTTCTGTCAACGGGCAAATCAACTTGCTGTCTTTGTCCAGACACATTGCATCATGCGTATGCGCAACATTCTGACTGCTGTCGTTGGTGAGAATGGAACAGGACAGAACCGTTTCATAACCGCCTGTATGGATTTCATAACAAGTTTCGTCATGGGTGTGTTCTTCTAAGCTGCACGGCATATTTTCCAGAGAATGTGCCGGACGGATCAGCAGATAGATCGTCAGGAACAGGACGATACATCCCAATATAGCCCAGATGAAAAGCAATCGCTTGTTCGGACGCAACTGCTGATACGGTTGTGTTTCAGATGAAAAAGAAAAACGCATACGAACGCCCCCTTTCACGTTACGGTGTGTCATTTGTCTTACTATCTTACTGATAGTGTAACACAAAAACAGGGCGTGGTTATAGACTTTATATTTAGATTTTCATAAC
>CAYNPC010000087.1:0-7332 GCA_964399025.1 uncultured Ruminococcus sp.
TTTCTTTTTCTCTACCTGTCTGTCAAGGTGCGGTTTTCAGTACAGGAAGCCTGCGTTTTTTTATGTCATGCAGGTTTATTTTTATGGATAGACTCTTGCTCCAAATAGGGCTGAGCCGATTCGTACAAGCGTTGCACCATACTGGATGGCCTTGACATAGTCATCAGACATCCCCATCGAAAGAATGTCCATATCTATATTATCCACATTTTTGCTGCAAATGTCAAGATATAAATCCTGCATTTTTGAAAGAAATTTTTCATTCTCCCCTGCTGGCGGGATTGTCATCAGTCCTTTTACATGCAAATTCGGATAAACAGACACTTCTTGCAGCAATGGCAACAGCTGTTCTGGGAACACACCGCTCTTGGATGGTTCCGCACCGATGTTCACTTCGATCAGAATATCCTGCACTTTTCCGACACGAGCTGCCTGTCGGTCAATCTCTTTTGCCAGATGAACAGAATCTACGGAGTGAATCAGTGCCATATCTTCTATGATGTACTTTACTTTATTGGTTTGCAGATGCCCGATGAAGTGCACCGTAGCAGACGGATTGTAAAAATCACGTTTGGAAAGATATTCCTGCACCCGATTTTCGCCCAGCAAAGAAATGCCGCAATCAATCGCATGATTGATGGCTTCCGGTGCAACGGTCTTTGTGACCGCCATGAATGACACGGTATCAGATGGCTTCCGGTATTTTGCCGTTGCGTCTGCGATGTCATTGGAAATGCGCTTGTAGTTTTCTGTAATGTAATCGAAACTATTCTTCATCTACATCTATCCCTTCTACAATGATGGAATCATAGAGCAACAGATAACCAGAACCGGCGTTCAGAGAAGAGAGCACGTAGTCATCCCCCTCATAGATCACATCCAGCTTCCGGAATACGACCTGTTCCCCATCCATAACATAGACACCTCGGTAGTTGACCTTTGTAACGGTTTCCTCGCCGGTCAGCACGTTGGTAGAAGTTTCTTCGACTTCCTTGAACCGGATTGCACTTCGTGGCACCTGAATGCCCTCATAAGAGCCTTTGATCATTTCCACCCGTTCTGTGCGGTTTTTCACAAAGTCCGATGTCATGTAGCTGCAATACAGCACCACCAATGTTTTGGATGGATCGCCTTCTGTCCGCAGATCCGTAATCACGGCATCTGCTGTCACACCGGAGTTGACCAGCTTCAATGTTACGGTATCATCCACCTGATATTTCAACGTCGAGTTGTCAATGACCCCCAGCATGTACCAGCCGTAGCTGTCAATGGTTTTCCCGACGATGGTGTCGCTTTGCAAACTGTTGTTGTTCTGTACGGATTCGATATCATCAATTGTAATGCTGTCGATATTCTGCGCTGATAACTTTGTTTCGTAGCCATCTGCATAGCTGACGAAATAAGCGGCAGAAGAAGCTTTTATCGTATCCTTTGGATCTTTCTTGGAGGCTTCCAGTGCTGCAATCTGTTCTGATACGGCTGTAATCTGATCAGAGAAGTTTTCTGTTCCCTGATTGATCACCAGCTGATACGCACTCAACGCAATCTGAAATTCGCTTTTTGCATCCTGTAACGCTGTCAGATCGCCGTAATCTTTACAGCTTATGATTTCGCTGTAATAGCGTTCTACCTGCGTTGCAAGCTCAGATGGCTGTGCATTCTGCAAAATGCCAGGATTGGAAATGCGGTTTAACAGGCTCAGCTCCTGCTCCAAGGTTGCAATCTGCTGATTGATTTCAATCGCAGACTGATCGGAATAAATTTCTGCGATGGTGCCGTTTTTTTCTACACGTCCGCCGTCTGAGATGTTATAGCTGATGGCACCGGAACCGCTATAAGTCAGAACTGTTTCATCTCGCACATAAACCCCTTGAAAGGTTTCTGCCTGTTCAGCTGTGGCGGATACAGCCGTCTCCGTTTTGTAATCCGTATCAATGAAATGATAAAAGATCGTGCCGATTGTCGCAATAATGGCAACCGAAAGGATCACAAGCAGGATGTGCATGGTTCTTGAACTGGAATCCATAAATCAATCTTCTTTTTCTGCTGCATCCAGAATCGAGATGGAGCGGGATGGTTTTAATGTGGAGATGGCGTGCTTGTACACCAGATTCTGTTCTCCGTTGCATTCCAGAATCACGATATAACTGTCAAATCCCTTGACAATTCCTTTAAACTGGAATCCATTCATCAGGATGATGGTCACCAGTATTTTTTCTTTTCTCGCCTGATTCAAAAATACATCCTGCAAATTCATCATTTTGTTCATTGCGGACGACTCCTTTCCGATTTGCGGGCAATCTTTCTGGATTCTCATTTCTCTGTCTGTCAGAAAGACCCTACCCTATTATATCACAAGAATTGCTTTTTGGCTATCATTTTCTTGCATTTTTCTAAGATTTCTTTGTTATTGTTAATTTCGCACATATTTATCCACATAACATCGTCCCTTTTTCGGAACCATGTCAATTGCCGTTTGGCGTATCGGCGTGTTTCCTGCTTTAATTTTTCAATACAAGCTGGTAAATTGTCCCTTCCCTCGAAATAAGGGATCAATTCTTTGTAACCGATGGCATTCGCTGCGGTCTGTTCTGGATTGGTTTTCCATACTGCGTAGGACTCTTCCACCAATCCATTCTGTACCATCTGCTCTACTCGCCGGTTGATCCGGTCATAAAGCACGCTGCGATCTGCATAATCCAGACCGATGATACAAGAACGATACGGCGATTCTCGCAAACGGCTCTCTGCCTTTTGGGTACTGAATGGTTTGTCAGAACACAGTGTCACTTCCAGCGCACGTACCACTCGAACAACGTTATTCGGGTGAATGGCTGCTGCGGCAACCGGATCTACCGCTTCCAGTTTTGCGTGCAGTGCTGCATTCCCATGTTCTGCCGCATACGCCGTCAGAGATTGCCGTAAGGCAGGATCTTGTTTTGTTTCTGCGAACTGTATATGATCCAGTAGGGATGCAACATACAGTCCCGTTCCGCCCACCAGAATGGGGAGATGACCTCGTTGTGTAATCTGCGCAATGGCTTCTTCCGCCAACTTGACATAATCCGCAACGTTGAACAGCGTATCCCGTGGCAGCAAATTGATGAGATGATGCGGTACGCCCGCCATCTCCTCCGGTGTTGGTTTGGCAGTGGCAATATCCATGCCCTGATAAATCTGCATGGAATCCGCAGAAACCACTTCGCCGTGATAAATCTGCGCAAGCTGCACACCCAAAGCCGTCTTGCCGGAAGCCGTTGGACCAACCACCGCCAATACGGGAATTTTTTCTTTCATCCTGCGCTCACATCCTCTTGAACTGTTTTTCCAGTTCGCTTTTTTTGATGACAAACATCACCGGTCTACCGTGTGGACAATGCCGGATCTGTTCATCTGCATAGACTGTCTGTGCCAGTTCCTGCAACTCTGCCAGCTCGTTTTTGTCATGTGCCTTAATTGCAGCCTTGCACGCCATCGAATGCAACATGTCATCCATATATTCTGTCTGGGGGTTCGCTTTTCCGAGCGTAAGATTGTGTGCAATTTCCGTTACGACTTCATCAATGTTCAGCGATTGCAAAAACGTTGGGACAGCAACTGTATGCAAAAAGGGCGGATTGGAAAAATCAAACGAAAAGCCCATTTCTGCCAGTTTTTCTTCCTGCTCCTGCATAACAGAAAATTCATCCATCGGCAGCAGTGTTTCTGCCTGTTGCATCAGGAGTTGCTGATACTGCTTCGCCGTTCCGCTTTTCAGCCGCTCAAAAATAACACGTTCGTGCGCTGCATGTTTATCAAAAAGAATCAGCTGCGGCGGATCGGTCGTCTCTGCCAGAATATAATTCTGGAACACTTCCCCAATGACACGAACCTGTGGTAACGGTTTTTCAACCGCCGATTCTTTCGGCGATGCAGTGCTCACAACATTCGGATTGACAACCGGTTCCGGACGGATTTCCGGATCGACCAATGCCGCCATTGTCTCCCCGATATCATAGTGATACGCCGTCGGATATGTTGCAGGCGGTGCAGGTGTCTCTTCCGGTTCTGCTGTAGAAGCAAATGCATCGGATGGTTCTTTCAAGTCCGGTAAAACCGGCTGCACGATGGGCTTCTGCTGCTCCACTGGCTTTGTCCAGTTCTGCTGTGGCTGCTTGAATTGAAAATCGTAAATCAGACCGTTCTCCAGCAAAGCCCCCTTTGCTGCAAAAAACAGGCTGTCTGCTACGTTTTTCTCGTTCGTAAACCGCACCTCTGCCTTTGCCGGATGGACATTGACATCCAGATCAGCCGGTAACATTTCCAGCATCAGAACACAAGTTGGAAACCGTCCCACCATAATCAAATTCTGATAGGCACTCTCCAGTGCAACGCTACAGACACGAGACCGGACATACCGACCGTTGATAAAGAAATGCTGAAAAGACCGATTCGGCTTAGCATACAACGGTTTTCCGATGTAGCCATTGACTCGAAGAAGCCCGTCGTCGTAATGCACTGGCACCAAGTCATGTGCAAACTCTTTTCCGAATACGGCATAAATCGCAGCGTACAAATCGCCATTGCCATCTGTACAGAACACCATCCGGTTGTCCCGTATCATCTGGAAGGAAATCTCCGGATGTGACAGTGCAATTTTCTGTACAATCTGCGTGACCGCATTGGCTTCCGTGACATCCTTTTTCATAAATCGCTGCCGGACAGGAACATTGAAAAAAAGATCTCGAATGACCAGTGTCGTTCCATCCGGACAGCCAGTCTGCTCCGGCATTCCTGCCTCCGGCACGCCACCATCAAGGACATAATGTGTCCCATAATCATCTTCCGGTCGTTTTGTCAGGAGCGTGACCTTGGAAACAGCTGCTACAGATGCCAACGCTTCTCCTCGGAACCCCAGTGTATAGATGGCTTCCAGATCATGCTTGTCATGAATTTTGCTGGTCGCATGGCGTAGAAACGCTGTCGGCACTTCTTCCGGTGCGATGCCGCAGCCGTCATCGGTAATCCGCATATACGTTGTCCCACCGTGCTTGATTTCTACCGTAATGCGTTTTGCTTCCGCATCAATGGCGTTTTCAACCAGTTCTTTGATAACAGATGCCGGTCGCTCAATGACTTCTCCGGCTGCAATCAACTCTGAGATTTCTTTGCTCAGCACCGCAATCTTTGACACAACTGCTCTCCTTTTTGTTCTGCTTCGTTATGCTTGCAGCATACGTGTGATTTCTTCCAATACCTGCCGACATTCTGCATCCGAAAGCTCTTCCAGATTCGTCTTCCGCAGCGTTTGCAGGGCTTTTTCTTCCTGTACCGCTGCAAAGCTGTATTGCATTTCTGCTGTTTCTTCTGGCTGTTCCTGCTGGCTGGCAGCCTGCTGTTCCATCTGTTTCAGAATGGCTCTCGCCCGTTTCACGACCTTGTCCGGCAATCCGGCAAGCTTCGCAACTTCAATGCCATAACTGTCGTCAATGCCCCCTGGAACGATCTTCCGTAGAAACCGGATGGTGTCTCCGTGCTTCTTCACAGCAATGCTGTAATTCTTGATGCCATCTACGGTATGTTCCAGATCCATCAGTTCATGGTAATGCGTTGCAAATAACGTCTTACAGCCAATCTGCCGGCTGTTGCAGATATACTCAGCAACGGAACGAGCAATGCTGACACCATCCAATGTCGAGGTACCCCGCCCAACTTCATCCAGAATGACTAAGCTGTTCGGTGTGGCATATTTCAGGATATCCGATACTTCGTGCATCTCTACCATAAACGTGCTCTGTCCGGCAGTCAGGTCATCCGATGCACCCACACGAGTGAAGATTTTATCCACAACAGAAATCTTTGCGTAATCTGCCGGCACAAAAGAACCAATCTGCGCCATCAGTGTAATCAAAGCAACCTGTCGCATATAGGTTGATTTTCCTGCCATATTCGGTCCGGTAATCAACATCATACGATTGGATTTGTTGTCCAGATAGGTATCATTCGGTACAAAGACGGTATCCGTCAGCATCCGCTCTACGACAGGATGTCTGCCGCCTGTAATCTGGATGACACCATCCATTGCAATTTCCGGCTTGGTGTACTGATTCTCGATAGCAACATTTGCAAACGCTGCCAGTACATCAATCTGTGCAACCGCTGCGGCGGTTTCCTGCACGCTTTTCAGCTGCGTTGCCAGATTGTCACGGACTTCTATAAACAGCATTTCTTCCAATCGCAAGGCTTTTTCTTTTGCACTCAGAATTTCATTTTCTGTCTGTTTCAGTTCGCTTGTAATAAACCGTTCGCAGTTGGCAAGTGTCTGTTTCCGGATATAGCCTTCTGGCACCATGTTGTAATAAGAACGAGTGACTTCGATGTAATAGCCGAACACCCGATTGTAGCCGATTTTCAGCCCCTTGATGCCAGTGCGCTCCCGTTCTCTCTGTTCGATTTTTTCCATTACATGATTGCCGCCATCAATGAGACAACGAGCACCATCCAGTTCCCGATGAAATCCCTCTTGAATGATGCCACCATCCCGAATGGAAACAGGTGGATTGTCGACAATCGCACGATCTACCAGCTCCGCAATGGTGCTCAAATCAGAGATTTGCGACAACAGTTTCGCAATCAGTTTCCGGTCAGCGACTTTTTCCAACTCCGCTTTCAATGGCGGAATCTGTTTTGCGGTCGCAGCCAACGCTTTCAAGTCCCGTGGCGTTGCCGTCTTATATAGAACTCTTGTCATCAATCGTTCCAAATCATAGACTGTATCCAGAATAGAACGGACTTCCATCAGTACAACGCTTTTCTTGACGAATGCTTCTACTGCATCCAGTCGTTCCATAATCCGTACCGGCTGCATCAGCGGTTGTTCAATCCATGTTTTCAGCATTCGTTTTCCCATAGATGTTTTCGCTGTATTCAGCAGCCAAAGCAGGGAACCTTTTCGTTCGTTTCCACGGATGGTTTCTGTCAGTTCCAGATTGCGTCTGGCGTTGAAATCCAGCCCCAGATACGCATCTTCTTCCTTGACACTCAGGGAAATAAATCGGGCAATCTGGTTTTTCTGTGTCTCCCGAATGTAATCCATCATCCCATAAACAGCAGCCGTCTCTACGCCTGTTTCCGGTAGGCAAAGATAAGACAAGGCTGGTACCTGAAACTGCTGGCAGACAAAGTCATGATTCCGTTCTGCGGAAAAGCATATGGCATCCCGCATCGTAACAACGCACTGCAACCGCACTTTGATAAACGATGTTACATCCTTCAGCAGCAATGCTGCATCATTCATGATGATTTCTGCCGGCATATAACGAGACAACGCATCAATGATATTGGCTTCGAGAT
>CAYNPC010000088.1:0-7318 GCA_964399025.1 uncultured Ruminococcus sp.
AGGAACCATTCGCCATCCCAACCGTAGTCCATGATGTTCTTCTTCATCTGGTCAACCGCAGCCTGTGCCTTGTCCGCAGCGGCATCATCGCCTCTCAGACGGCAGAGTGCAACGTATTCCGGACCAGCATAGGTGAACAGTGCAGCAACCATGACGGATTCTGCCTTCTTGGAATACTTGTCATCGCCATACTTCGGAGAAGTAGAGGTCTGGAAGGATTCACCCGGTTCAGAAGAGAAGCAGGACAGGTTGATACAGTCGTTCCAGTCAGCACGCATTGCCAGCGGCAGACCGTGCGGGCCTACGTTTTCAAATACATGATAGAAGCTCTTTTCGAGGTGATCCATCATGGTCTTTGCCTTGCTTTCATCGTTGTCATACGGTACAGCAGCATCCAGAATGCTATAGTCGCCGGATTCCTTGATGTAAGCAGCAACAGAGAGAATCATCCACAGCGGGTCATCAGAGAAGTCGCCACCGATTTCGTTGTTGCCCTTCTTGGTGAGCGGCTGGTACTGGTGATAGCATCCGCCGTCTTCAAACTGTGTGGAAGCGAGGTCAATCAGACGCTCTCTTGCACGATCCGGAATCTGGTGTACAAAGCCCAGCAAATCCTGGTTGGAGTCACGGAAGCCCATACCACGACCGATACCGCTTTCGAAGTAGGAAGCACTACGAGACATGTTAAAGGTAACCATGCACTGATACTGGTTCCAGATGTTGACCATCCGGTTCATCTTGTCATCCGGTGTCTTAACGGTGTACTTGGAGAGCAGGTTGTCCCACATTTCCTTGAGGGCAGCCAGACCAGCTGCAACCTTTTCTGGTGTGTTGTACTGTTCCATCATTTCATAAGCCTTGGACTTATTCATAGAACCGTCTGCGTTGAACTTTTCTGCAACCGGATTTTCTACATAGCCCAGAATGAATACCAACTGCTTGGATTCGCCCGGTGCCAGTGTGATTTCCTTGTAGTGAGAAGCGATCGGAGACCAGCCATCTGCTACAGAGTTGGAAGCCTTACCAGCTGCTACAACCTGCGGATTTTCGAAGCCATTGTACAGACCGAGGAAGGATTCTCTATCGGTATCATACCCGTCAATGGTATCATTTACGGTGTAGAATGCGTAGTGATTTCTTCTTTCCTTGTATTCTGTCTTGTGGAAGATGGTGGAATCCACAATTTCCACTTCGCCGGTGTTGAAGTTCCGCTGGAAGTTGGTGGAGTCATCCTGTGCGTTCCAGAGACACCATTCTACGAAAGAGAAGAGCTTGAAGGTTTTTGCTTCCGTGCCTTCGTTCTTGAGCACAAGGCTCTGGATTTCGCCGTTGTAGTCCTGCGGTACGAAGAAGGTGACTTCCGCAGACAGACCATTCTTCTTACCGGTGATGACGGTGTAGCCCATACCGTGACGGCATTCATAGCTGTCCAGTTCGGTTTTCACCGGAGACCAGCCCGGAGACCAGATGGTGTCGTTGTCGTTGATGTAGAAGTAACGACCGCCCATGTCGACCGGAACGTTGTTGTAGCGGTATCTTGTGATTCTACGGAGACGAGCATCCTTGTAGAAGTGATAGCCGCCGGCTGTGTTGGAGATGAGAGAGAAGAACGACTGCGTACCGAGGTAATTGATCCACGGGTACGGTGTTCTCGGGTTCTGGATGACGTATTCCTTGTTTACGTCGTCAAAATAGCCAAATTTCATAACAGAGTCCTTTCTATTATCGTAATCAGACGGAAGCCGGCACAATCAGCGTGTGCGATCCGTTCTCTTTTATTATAGCATAGGTTTCAAAAAATGGCAACAGCTTTTCAAAAATTCTACGGAAAAAATATCCCCCCAATTTCCGTCAAATTGCACAAAATGGGGAAAGTCAGCGCAGCTCAGAGCGCAAAGAAATGCTGTGTTGCCGTAAATTGTTCGTTCGGCGCGATTTCCTGATAGCCGGTCTGCTCATAAGGCAGCGGCAGATTCGGGGCATCAATCATAGCGGTCATCGGTTCCGGACAGAAGTAGCCGTTGAAGCCCTTGTCGTTCCAGAGAATCCAGAAGCGATAATTTTCAGAGACTTCGTAGCCGATGCCCTTGCCTTCTGCATTCCGCATCAGGATGCCGTGGAACGGTTTGCCCTGATATGCCTGTGTTGTGGCAGTGTACATGTCATTGTCGATGTTTTGCAGCACCGGACACATTGTGCCGTTCTTATACTGGAGGTCGTAGTCGTTCAGTGGCAGAATTTCGCAAGTTGGCAGGCAACGTTCGTTCAGCACCCATTTTTCTGCAATTGGCACTTGAATGCGGCTATCTGCTTCGTCACCGCCGACTACAAATGGGCTATTCATTGCGGTATGGGTTGCCAGCGAGATTGGCATCTGCTTATTTTCGGACAGATTGGTAAATGTAACGGTATAGAACAGACCTTCTTCTGTCAGGCGGAATGTAAAATCAGCACGGAACGAAATCGGCAGATAAGCGAAGAACGGGTCAGCTTCCTCATAGAGATAGGAGGTTTTCACCCAAGCAGCGGTTGCATCCGCTTCCAATGCGACCAGCTGGTGTTTCCGTTCGTGGAGGAAGCCGTGAATGTGGTTATTGTACGGAGCGGCTTCGTTGACGGGCAGGTGATAGACAGCGTCTGTTGTTTTCAGGACACCGTCTGCGAACCGGTTTGGCAGGTAGAGGGTTGGCAAGCCCCAGACAGCCGGCGACTGTTGGATGGCTTCGGGGGTGTTTTCTTCCCGGAAGCGGAAAAATTCAATGCCCTTTTTGGTTTCTTGCAGGCGGATGACATTCGAGCCGATTTCCGGTGCAATCCAAGCGATATAGCTGCCGCAGGAGAGCTGTGCGCAGGACATGCCTTTCCAGTTGATGACTTGAGCAGATGGTTTCATATTGCAAAAACAATCCTTTCTGTTTGAAAATTCGTGCGTAGCACTTGTACCATTGTACCACAAGAAATCACATTTGTCTATGGGAATTTGCATATTTTCACAAAAGATAGACACAAGCGGCTCTTCCTGTTGAATAAGGGGGACAGGAAAAGCCGCTTTTTTTACCTTATGCGATTGTGTGCAGGGACTTTACTCGATACCAGCACATTGTCTTGCATAACGTTCCAGAACCCAGACCGCATCTTCGATGGTCAATTCGCCATCTCCGTTGCTGTCGCCGAGCAGATAGCCGCTGCTTGCTTCTGTTTGTACGACTGCATCAGACAGTCCGGCAGAAGAGCGGGCATATTGTGTCAGAATCGCTACCGCATCTTCGACAGCGACCACGCCATCTCCGTCCATGTCGCCTTTCAGATACGTTTCGATGCTATCCCCATCATACTGATAGGGCGGAGCGAGCA
Organism: uncultured Ruminococcus sp.; assembly: GCA_964399025.1. Taxonomy (GTDB): domain Bacteria; phylum Bacillota; class Clostridia; order Oscillospirales; family Ruminococcaceae; genus Ruminococcus_C. Next base: position 3,355 of record CAYNPC010000088.1, read on the forward strand.
GGCAATGAATCATAATGGGGTCAATGGCGGTAACGCCCGGAATGTTTTCCATGCCGTTGTTCAGGACATAGAGAATGGTTTCCCAATAGCTTCTGCTGCTGGAGAATTTAACTGTTTTCTCATCTTCGATTGTGACAGTAATATCATCATCCACCCAGTCGAAAGAAGAAGCCGTCAATGGTGTGTCAGCATAGATATAGAACGTATCATCCGGTTCGAGCAGGCTGGAATCCAATTCACAGTATCCCCATTGAACGGAAGCGGAAGTCACCAGCGGAGAAGCCAGAATGGTTTCCGCCGTACTCTTTGCTTCGTCAAGCGTCACATCTTCCAAATAGGTTGTGTGCGGTTCGTTGTATTCAAAGAAGAGATAAGAACCATCTTCTTGCTTTGTTAGGAAGTAATCATCCGAAAAGGCAGCTTCCAACGCAGCATCATCTGTGCAGGTAACTTTAACTGCAAAGCTGGAGCCATAATAAGTGCGGCAGAAACGTTCGGTATAATCTTCAGGAAAGGAGTGAACTTCTTTGAAATTGCCGTTGTTAGACGTAAAAACAGTGTACCAAACGCCGTTTTCTTGATAAGTAAGGAAGCCACTTGTTTTTTCTACGCCATCTGCAAAGACAGGAAAACACATAGCAGTACTGCATAGCAACGCAGAGACTGTCACAGCAGCGAGTGCTTTTTGAAAGTTACGTTTTTTACGGTTGCACATAAAAATCACCTCTCATTTGTATGCCGACATAGTATATATATATATATATCGGTAAAAATTAGATTTACTTATTCCTACAGTTATAGTATATCATTTTTGTGTATACATGTCAAGTAAAATGTATAAAGCTGGATTTGTGCAATTTGCACAGTCACAAAAATGTAAAAAATGCAAAATGGTAGAAAATATAGCATAATGGTATAGATTCAGCTCTATTTGTTGATAAATACTGTCAAAATTAACAAAAAATATACAGAAGCGCATGACAAAACCATAGCTTTTCTCTGAAAAAAAGTGTATGATAGGGACAGAATCTACCACGTGCGCCGACGGGTACGAGATCATAGATGATGAAAATCCATCAAAAAAAGAGAAAAGGGGTATGACAATGAAATTTTCATTCAAAAAAGCACTGTCAGTGGTGTCCGCTGCCGTGCTTTCGTTCAGTGCGCTGCCATTTGTTGGCGGACAGGACACAACCATAACGGCGGAAGCGGCGACTTCTCCGATTGTGGAGAATCTGGATCGTGGCATTACTGCCATCCAGACCGGAACTGGTATGCTGGTCAGCTGGCGGTTTCTGGCTGGCGATGCAGACAATACGGTCTTTCAGCTCTATCGGGATAACACACTGATTTATACCAGTGAAAGTGACGGCGCAACTTGTTATCTGGATGCCAGCGGTTCGGCTTCCTCTACCTATCGGGTCGATGCGGTCGTCAATGGCACAGTGCAATCTTCCAGTACGTGCGATATGACCTCCGGTGCGGATTATTTCGATATTCCGATGGACGTCCCGACTTCCTCCAGCTGTACCTACAGCCCGAATGACTGTAGCGTTGGCGATGCAGACGGCGATGGCGAATATGAAATTTTCGTCAAGTGGGATCCGTCCAACTCCAAGGACAACTCCCAGAAGGGCACGACAGGCAATGTCTATATCGACTGCTACAAACTGGATGGCACAAAGCTCTGGCGGATTGATCTGGGCTGCAACATCCGTGCTGGTGCGCATTACACGCAGTTCTTGGTTGCCGACTTTGACTGTGATGGCTATGCAGAAATGACCTGTAAGACAGCAGATGGCACAATTGACGGCGTGGGCAATGTCATCGGCGATGCCACGGCAGATTACCGCAACTCAAATGGTTATATCCTGTCCGGTTCAGAATATTACACGCTTTTCGATGGCAGAACCGGTGCAGCACTGGATACGGTCGATTATGTCCCCAGCAGAGGAACGGTTTCCAAATGGGGCGATAAATACGGCAACCGTGTGGATCGTTTCTTAGGGGCAGTTGCCTATCTGGATGGCGTGCATCCGAGTGCTGTCACGTTCCGTGGTTATTATACCAGAATGACCGCAACCGCTTATGATGTTGTCAATAAGAAGCTGGTACAGCGTTGGAAATTCGACACCGGAAATAGTTCTTCCGCAGCTGGTTATGGCGATGGCAACCACAACTGTATGCCGGCAGACGTAGACGGCGACGGCAAACAGGAAATTGTAACCGGTGCAACCTGTATTGATGACGATGGTACGGTGCTGTGGTGCTTGGAAACCGGACACGGCGACGCAATGCACCTCGGTGATTTCCTGCCGGAACGGGATGGACTGGAGCTTTGGATTTGTCACGAAGATAGCCCATATGGCGTTTCTCTGGTAGATGCATCCGATGGCACGATTCTTTTCCATCAGGATGGCGAAAGCGATACCGGACGCTGCTGCGCAGACAATGTCTGGGCTGGCAATGACGGTGCAGAATTCTGGGGCTTGGGCAACACGGTCTACGATGGCGACGGCAATGAACTTTCCTGCCGAAGACCAGCGATTAACTTCCTGAGTTACTGGGATGGCGATCTGGAGCGTGAAATTCTGGATGGCTACACCGATTCTCCGGCAACCATTTCCAAGATGGGCGCAGACGGAAAGCTGACCACCCTGCTCACAACCACAGGCTATTATACTTGTAACACCACCAAGGGCACGCCTTGTCTGTCCGCAGACTTGTTTGGTGACTGGCGAGAAGAACTGATTGTACGGGCAGCTGACAGCAAGTCCATCCGGATTTACTGCACAACCTATACAACAGACTACCGGATTACAACTTTGATGCATGACCCACAGTATCGGAATCAGGTTGCCGGACAGAATATCGCTTACAACCAGCCGCCACACGCAAGCTTCTATCTGGGTTCTGACCAGCCGCTGCCGTCTCGTCCGAATGTAACGGTCAACAGCAATGGTGGCGCAGACGAAACCCCTGTTTACACACAGCCGACAGGTGCGGTGATGGATACCAGCGTAAAGTATATGTTCAAGAATGTCGGCAGTGGACTGTATCTGGAAGTCGCAGATGCCGCAGCCGAAAATGGTGCGAATGTACAGCAGTGGGGTGCTGATAGCAGTGCTTCTCACAACACTTGGAAATTGATTTCTGCCGGCGATGGCTATTATTACATCCGTTCTTATCTGGGGGATGGGAAGACGTATTTCCTTGACCTCTCTTACGGCGAAACCGCAGACGGAACGAATATCGGCATCTGGCAGGATACCAGCAGCGATGCGCAGCTATTCAAATTTGTCGACAATGGAGACGGCACGTATACCATCACCACCAAAGTGACGGAGGATAAGAGTTGTGTGGCAGTCTCCGGCGATTCGACGGCATCCGGCGCAAACATTCTGCAATGGACACGGAACTACAAAGATTCGCAGAAGTGGATCATTGAAACCGATGCCATCAAGGACGGTGTCACATTGGATGAGAGTCAGTGCTATATGCTGAAAAACGTCAACAGCGGTCTGTATATGGAAGTCAAGGATGCCAGTGCAGAAGCTGGCGCAACGGTACAACAATGGGGCGCAGACGGTCCGGCAGCACACAATGTATGGCATGTGAAAGCCATCAACTGGGGCTATTATTATGTTTATTCCGCACTGGGTGACGGCGAAAGCTTTGTGCTGAACCTGAATAATAGCAGCAACGGCGATGCTGTGACGATTGAGGAGAAAAACAAGCAGAGCACACAATATTTCAAGTTCGTAGACAACGAAGACGGCACGTATACCATTGTAACAAGAGCCTCGAAGGACTTGTCCTGTGTAGAAGTTGCCAGTGCATCGACTGCTTCGGGTGCGGTCGTCCAGCAGTGGGAATGGAATGACAATGCGTGTCAGCAGTGGATTCTGGAGCCGGTTGATTATACGTTGCCATCACAGGTGACCACGACCACCACAACCACGAC
>CAYNPC010000089.1:0-7011 GCA_964399025.1 uncultured Ruminococcus sp.
CTTGATATACTGCATCGTGTCATAAATTGCCATACCTGCTGTAATCGAACCACCCGGGCTGTTGATATACAGTGAGATATCTTTTTCTGCATCCTGACTTTCCAGATACAGCAGCTGTGCGACAACCAAGCTGGCGGTGGCATCGTTGACCTGATCGCACAACATGATAATCCGGTCATTCAACAGACGGGAGAAAATATCGTAGGATCGTTCGCCACGGCTGGTCTGTTCTACAACGTAAGGTACTAAATTGCTCATCTCTTTTTCCTCTCTTTCCTGGTCTTGTTTTTTGTGACAGCAAAAATCAACAAAAAACCTGTTTTTACTGTAAAACACAGTGGGCGAACTGCAAAATGTTCGCCCGTTTGTGTATCCTTGTTTTGTGGTGTGCTTATTCAGCAGCAGCTTCTGTTGTTTCTTCCGCTGCTTCTTCTGCAACGGTATTATCTACCACTGCGGTTTCCTTTACCAGTTCCAAAGCCTTGGTTACCAGCATGTCAACCTTGTATTCTGCAACCGGAATCCGGCTCTTGACATCTTCCAGTGTCATGTTGTTCTCTTCTGCCAGCTTGCTCAGCTCTACATCGAGTTCTTCATCGGAAACTTCCAGTGCTTCCAGTTCTGCAATCTTTTCCAGTGCCAGACGCAGCTTTACTTCGCTTTCTGCACGATCCAGATAAGTTGCCTTCAGATCATCCTGTGTCATACCAGTGTACTGCAGGTACAGATCCATATCAACGTTCTGCTGCTTCAGACGGTTTGCGAAGCTTTCCATCAGGCTGTCTGCCCGCTGCTCGAACATGCAGTGCGGAATCGGATCTTCTACCTTGCTGATCAGCTTTTCGATCAGGGCATTTTCAAAACCAACCTGTGCGGTCTGGTCTGCATTTTCCTGCATCTTCTTCTTGGTATCTGCCTTCCACTCTTCTACTGTGTCGAAGTTGGAAACTTCCTTGATGAAGTCATCTGTCAGTTCCGGCAGTTCTTCGTGGCTGATTGCGTGAATCAGGCACTTGAAAACAGCTTCCTTGCCAGCATATTCTGTCATCTGGTAATCTTCCGGGAATGTAACGGTTACATCGAATGCTTCATCAATGCTGTGACCAGCAACCTGATCCTCGAAGCCCGGAATGAACTGACCGCTGCCCAGCTTCAGCTGGAAGTCTTCGCCCTTGCCGCCTTCGAATGCTGTATCGCCGAAGAAGCCTTCAAAGTCGATGGTAACTTCGTCGCCGATTTCTGCTGCACGATCATCAATGGAAACCATCTTTGCATTCCGCTTCAGAAGGCTGTCAGCCTGTGTCTGTACATCCTCATCTGTAATTTCCTTTGCTTCCTTCGGTGCAGTCATGCCCTTATAGTCAGCAATGTTGATTTCCGGCTTGGTGACGCAAACGATCTTTACCGTTGCGCCCTCTGCCTTGCTGACAGAAGTCACTTCTACTCTCGGTGCATCTACCAGATTCAGCTTTGCCTCTGCAATCAGAGCCGGCAGTTCCATGTTCATAATCAGGTTGAGTGCATCCTCAAAGAATACGCCCTCACCATATGTGCTCTCGCAAAGCTTTCTCGGCACTTTGCCCTTCCGGAAACCTGGCAGGGAGATGTTCTTCTTCTGCCGGTTATAAACGGCTTCAATTGCCTTTTCAAATGTTGCAGCGTCTACTTCTGCAACCAGTTCTGTCATATTGACATCGGTTTTTTCAGATGATTTCAAAATCATGATGTTCGTCCTCCATTTTCTATTTACCATGCACACAGAAAACGACCATGTGCCAAAGCTCTCGTTTCATGTACGCTTGCTTATTATACCATATTCCGTTTTTTTTGGCTATAGATATTTTCCACTTCTCTTTTTTACACAAATCAAACAATTTTTTGTGGATTAAATTGTATATAATCACCGGAAATCATATGCAGCTTTGTTTCCTCATACTGCCCTTGAAAGGCATATTGATGTGATTTTCCGTGAATGTGCCCATAATAACAATCTGCAATCTGATAACGATGCAACACTTCCAGCAAATCATAATTATAAGCGTTGCCGTAGATTGGCGGATAATGCAGAAAGACAATCGGCTGCAACTGCGCCGCCAGAGCAGACTGAATGGAAACCTCCAACCGCTGCACCTCTCTGGCGAGAACTTTTGCATCTGCCTCTTCTCCATTCATGTTGACCCACCCACGGGTGCCACAAATGCCATATTGTGCAAATGCGTAGTGATTATTGTGCAGAATCTGCAATGTAGAAAAGCCATTGTCCACGAAAAACTGCTGCATCTTCTTCATGGAATTCCACCAATAATCGTGGTTGCCTTTCAGAATGATTTTTTGTCCAGGCAGTGCATCCAGAAATGCAAAATCAGCTTTTGCCTGCTGCAAGTTCATGCCCCAAGACAAATCCCCAGCAACCACCACCGTATCTTCCGGCTGGACAACGGATCGCCAGTTTTGTTCCAGCAGCTCCATATAATTTTCCCAGCCCTGAAAGATATCCATCGGCTTTTCCGGTACACCCAAAGACAAGTGTAAATCGCCAATTCCGAATAACTGCATGAATTAACCCAATTGCAGCTGCTGCAATACAAATTCCTGCAATTCTGACTTGTCAATGCAAGCAGTAAAGCGGCGTTCCTTTGTCTGCAAGTCTGCCAATGCAGCCGGAATCGGCAGATTGGACAGCTCGTGCAGCTGATCTACCATTGCATATTCATCGCCATTGACTGTTTCCTTTGCAACCGCTTCCAATACGCTCGGGCTGAACTTATACGGGCTTGCCGTAGAAGCAATCAAAGTCTTTGTCGTATCGCCGGTTGCCTTACGATAATCCTGATATACCTTAACAGCAACAGCAGTATGGGTATCACAAGTGTAACCATACTTCTCATAAATCTGATGAATGGTTGCCTTTGTTTCGGCATCATCACAGAATCCACCATAGAAATCCTGCTGCAATGCAGCCTTAACGGCATCTGTCACTTCATAAGAACCGGTTTCTGCCAGTGCTGTAAACCATTCCCGAATCTGTGCATCATCTTCGCCGGTCAGCAGATACAGCAGACGTTCCAGATTGCTGGAAATCAGGATATCCATAGACGGTGAGCAAGTCGCATAGAAATCACGGTTCCGGTTGTAAACACCTGTGTTGATGAAATCGGTCAGAACCTTGTTGATATTGGAAGCACAGATCAGCTTGCCAAGCGGCACACCCATCTGCTTTGCGTAATAAGCAGCCAGAATGTTACCGAAGTTACCAGTCGGAACAACAACATTCAGGGCATCACCCATTTGCAATTCGCCCTGCTGTACCAATGTCACATAGGAAGAAACGTAGTAGACAATCTGCGGTACCAGACGACCCCAGTTAATCGAGTTTGCACTGGAGAAACGCATACCGCCATCCTGCAACTTCTGCTTTACTTCTGCATCGGTGAAAATCTTCTTGACACCGCTCTGGCAATCATCAAAATTACCCTTGACCGCACACACATTGACATTGTTGCCTTCCTGTGTTACCATCTGCCGCTTCTGCATATCGCTGACACCATCTTCCGGATAGAAGACCATAATTTCTGTGCCCTCTACATCCTTGAAGCCTTCCAATGCAGCCTTTCCTGTATCGCCGGATGTTGCAACCAGAATGACAATCTTTTCTTTCAGTTCCAGCTTTTTCATTGCAGTTGTCAGGAAATACGGCAGAATCTGCAATGCCATATCCTTGAACGCACAAGTCGGACCGTGCCACAGTTCCAGCATATAAGTGCCCTCAAACAGATGGGCGATTTCTGCAATGTTTTCTGTTTCAAAATGCTTGGTATTGTAAGCACTCTCTGTGCAATAAACCAATTCTGCTTCTGTAAAGTCCGTCAGATAACGAGAGAACACAAAAGCAGCACGCTGTGCGTAAGTCATATCTGCCATGGAAGCCAATTCTTCTCTTGTGATAGATGGAATCTGCTCCGGTACGAACAGACCGCCGTCTGTAGAAATGCCCTGCGAAATGGCAACCGCACTTTCTACCCGAACGCTGCTGTCTCTTGTACTTTTATAAAACATACAATCACCCTTTTTCTATAATATCATATCCAACCCACTGGTATCAAACGCATTCTCCAAGTATTCTATGGATAAAACCCGCCCGCCTGCTATCGTAACAGCAGCCGCATCATACCGTGGTTGTAATGCCCAATCTGCATTGTGTTTCGCACAATATGTCATTGCCGTAAAAATAATTCGTTTTTGCTGCGCTACAGAAATCCGTTCCAGCGGAGAAACAGCACCGCTGACGGCACATGTTTTCACTTCGACGAATGCCAGAAATTCCTCATTTTTTGCAATGATATCAATCTCTCCACCTCGTAACCGGTAATTACGTGCCAGAATGGTGTAGCCTCTTTCCACAAGGTAGCGGCAAACGGCTGCCTCGCCTTGTTTTCCTGTTTCATTTGCCGTCTGTTTCATGTTGTAATATTTTCCGTAAAAAGCTGGGACGATGCACCGGACAAGCACCATATTGTAAGATGGCTTCTCGATGCGCCTTTGTGCCATAACCCTTATGTTTCGCAAATCCATACTGTGGATACTGTGCATCCAGTTCCAGCAGCTTGTGATCTCTGGACACTTTCGCCAGAATGGAAGCGGCTGCAATACATGCCGAAGTCGCATCGCCCTTGACCACCGTTTCCGCCGGAACAGACAATTCCGGCAGTCGATTGCCATCAATCAGTACATAATCCGGTTGTCTGGTCAACCCTGCAACCGCTCGCTGCATTGCCAACATCGTCGCACCCAAAATATTGTACTGTTCGATTTCTGCTACACTGGCAGTTGCGACACAATACGCCAACGCCATTTCCTGAATCTGCGGAAAAAGTTGCTCCCGCTTTTTTTCTGTCAGTTTTTTGCTATCATTCAAGCCAATCGGTAGTCGTTCCGGATGTAGAATAACAGCTGCCGCATAGACATCTCCGGCAAGTGGTCCTCTACCGGCTTCATCCACGCCGCAAAGCAAAGGATACTGCAACCGTTTTTCTGCATCATATTCATACAGACTGGCTGTTTTCTGTTTGTTCTCCATTGCTTCACGCCTCCGGTAATTCCAGTGTCAATCGACCGAGCGCACCACTGCGGAATTCATCCAACAGCGTTTTGGCTGCCCGTTCGTAATTGACTTCCCCACCGGACACCAGCATACCCCGCTTTCTGCCGAGCTGTTCCAGTAGCTGTAACCCATTGTCCGCAGAATGCAGTTCCATTTTATATCTTGTCTCCAGTGCGGCTGGATACCGCTCTGCCAGAAATTCCAGCAATAACATTGCCAGACTTTCCAGATCCATAATGTCATCTTTAATCGCACCGGTAAACGCCAATCGCTTTGCAACTTCCTGATCCTCAAACTTCGGCCAGAGCACGCCCGGCATATCCAGCAATTCCATCTGGTTGCCGATTTTCACCCACTGCTTGGTACGGGTAACACCCGGTCGGTCTTCTACCTTTGTCTTTTTGGACTGTGCCATCCGGTTGATAAAAGAAGACTTTCCAACATTCGGAATCCCTACAATCATCAGACGAATGGGAGCACCAACGATTCCCGAAGCGGCACGCTTGTCCAGCAACGGTTTCAGCAACTGTTCTTTGACTGCCGGTGCAAACTGCTTGATGCCTTTTCCGGTCTTGCAGTCCAGCGGCAACGCCAACAATTGCTTCTTTTTATAGTATTGCACCCATCTGGCAGTTGCATTCGGATCTGCCATATCTGCCTTATTCAGCAGAAGAATGCTGGGTTTGCCTTTCACCATGTGATCCATTTCTGGATTACGGCTGCTGCTTGGGATTCTGGCATCCAGAATTTCTACCACAGCATCGACCAAAGACAAATTTGCCGCAATCATCCGGCGTGTTTTGGTCATATGACCCGGAAACCACTGAATGGTTCCCATCTGTATTTCAGACATCTTGCAGCCCCCTGTTCTTAGTCATAGATACTGCCAATGTTCGAAAACGGTGCAAACCGGAAAACTGCTTTTCCCAGAATCTGATCCGCAGACACCAGTCCTACCAGCGGATGACGGCTATCAGAAGAATGCTGGCGGTTATCGCCCATTACGAAGTAATATCCCTCCGGTATTGTCAGCGGATAGGTAAATGCACCCTCATCATTTAACGTTAAATTATTGATATAGGATTCTTCCAGCGGTTCGCCATCAATGGTAACCGTACCGGTTGTAAAATCAATGTCCAGTGTTTCGCCACCCATTGCAATCACACGCTTGATCAAACGCTTTTCCGTTGTTTCCGTAGAAAGTCCAGCACCTTCCACCAGATTGCCATTCTCATCATAGAGATGGGAAACGTCATTGTCTACAATGACAATATCGCCTCGCTCTGGCGTGTAGAACAGATCTGTCATAAAGAGCTTATCCTGATCCTGTAACGTAGATTCCATTGAGTGTCCTTCAACCGTCACTGGTCGCAGCACATAGGCGAATATCATAATCACACAAAACACAGAAATCAGAACGGCTTCCAGCATATCCGCAATATCTTTCCAGAATGTGCCTTTTTTCTTTTCCTTCTCTGTTGTTTCTTCTGTCGTTGTTTCTGTTGTGGTTTCCATTTTCCGCCCTCCCTTCCATTTTCAATACGGTACTTTGCATAACAAAAAAAGGGCACATAGCGTCCCCTTTTTCCATCTGTGCAGGAAACAGGGAGACAAAGACGAAACTGCAACGCCTCTGTCTGTTCTGCCTGCTCACTGGTTTTTAGCCAATCAGTTCTTTTACCTTTGCAGCCTTACCAACACGGTCACGCAGATAATACAGCTTTGCTCTGCGAACCTTACCTCTGCGGATTACTTCTACCTTATCCACAACCGGCGAATGCAGCGGGAAGACACGCTCCATGCCGCAGCCGTAAGCGATTCTTCTTACAGTAAAGGTTTCGTGAATTCCACCGTGCTTCTTAGCGATAACTGTGCCTTCGAATACCTGGATACGGCTCTTGTCGCCTTCC
>CAYNPC010000090.1:0-6788 GCA_964399025.1 uncultured Ruminococcus sp.
ATGAAGGCGTAGAAATTGGCATTGAGAAAGGCATCGAGAAGGGAATAGAGAAGGGCAAAGCGGAGGGCAGCATTCTAAACGCAATCAAAGTCGTGGAGAATTTACTTGCGAAGGGCTTTACTCTTGAAGAAGCTCTACCAATTGCCAACATTGACAAAGAAACCTACGAGAAATTTTTGGACAAGGAAAATTGACGAAATCAAAGCAGTTGCATCAATTTACAGTTTTCAATGCCGGCACGCCAGAAATCTTTAATGGGTATGTTTTTGACCTGACATACAATGCTGCAATTCATTGCGCCGTGTCCGACAATCAGCACCGCTTTTCCAAGCTCCAGCTGCGGCTTGACCACTTCCTGAAGAAATGCGCCTGTCCTCGCATATAATGCTGTAAGGCTTTCTGCGCCTGCTACAGGCGTATTGTATTTCTCCGGTGCATCAAACAAGACAGAAATAGGCGAGTCCGGACAATGCATACAGTCCGCTTTTCCTTCGTATTCGCCAAAACACATCTCTACCAATCTTTCATCTGAGATAATGGGAATCTGTCGTCCACGTAGAACAATTTCAGCCGTCTCTCTTGCACGACGTAACGGGGAACAATAACAGATATCAAAAGGGATTTGCTGATAGGCTTTTCTTGCAGCTTCCGCCATCTGTCTGCCCTCTGCATTCAATGGGATATCCGTTCTGCCTTGCAGCCGCCGCTGTGCATTCCAATCGGTCTTTCCGTGGCGCATAATATATAACATCTTGTTTTCTCCTTTGTTGAACATTCAGTAAGCCTATTCTATCACGATTTCCATACAAAATCAAGTCCCATACCGTCGTAGAAATGACAGTATGGGACTTTTTGAGGGTGTCTGGTATTTGGAAATCAAAAATCAAAATCAGATAGAATAGAACATCAGGATGCCAGCTTCTCGCCAAGTGCCTTGCAGAGAACCAGAGATTCTTCTGTCGGTGCTTCGTTGACAATCAGACCAGCATCGTCCAACAGAATTGCGCCTGCTTCCTTGACACGTGTCTCCCAATTCCGCATCCATTCGCCGTCTCCCCAGCCATAAGAGCCGAAAAGTGCAATGGTTTTTCCGCTCAGTTCGCCCTCGATGGCGGTGAAAAACGGTTCAAATTCGTCTTCTTCCAGAATCTCATCGCCCATTGCCGGACAACCAAAAGCAACTCTGTCATAGTCTGCCAGACTGCCGCTGAAATCAGAAACAGAGAAGAGATCTGCGCCTGCGCCCTCTGCGATGGCAGTCGCCATCTGTTCTGTGTTGCCAGTACCGCTCCAGTAAATAACTGCTGTTTTCATAATATATAGCCTCCTTATGAAATGTGCAGAGCCTGATAGAGATCATTGCCCTGCTGTAATTTATGGCACAGAAAATTTCTGCACTTTGTGTAATTTGAGAATGTGCGCTTTGCCTGCTCTGCATCACCGTATACTTTCCAGTAGCCGCACAGTTTGCAATGCGCCCCACGATTTTCGATGAACCCAATGACATCTTCAACCGGATAACCGAGAAACAGCCCAATTTCATGCGGAAACTCATGACTGTCAGCAATACGGTCTGCCAGTTGGGTCAGACATTGTGTAAGCGTCATAGAACGGGCATAGCCGAACGTTTCCAGTAATGCCATCCGGCTTGGTTCTTTCAACTGCTTTGCAAGCAATGCTTCCTGATAGAGAAAAAGTAACTTCCGATTTTCACAGCGACACAACATCATCATATGTAATCCTTTTGGGTTGGCTTTTTCATTGAATTTTGCGACATGCGCAGAAACATCAAAATGCCGGCTGTCAATCGAGAAAAGATTGGATGCTTTTATCCCGAACAGGGCAGGGGCGGTATGATATGCAAGTTTCTGCTCAAATGCAGCACATTCCTGATATGACATGATGTGGACTCCTTTCTGAAAGTTAGCTTTTCCTAACTACAACACAAGCAAATAAGTTAGCAATCGCTAACCCAATAACAGCATACCATACTTTCTCGCATTTGTCAATACGCTTTTCTACAATTTTGTTGATTTCGTATAATTTTAGAACGAAAACAGCCTGTTTTTTCGTTGCTTTCACAGACTTCTACAACGCCTATTGACAAAGTCGGAAATATAGTATATCATATAAGCATATAAAACGCATCGAAATAGTATGAATTGTTTTTCACACGATTTTCACACGAAATGATGCGTACGGTACAAAGGAAGTTACGTATGAGAATGAAGAAAATGACAGGGGTTGCGCTGGCAATGTTGATTACCCTTTCTGCCCTGACAGGATGCGGCGGAAACAGTAACAAAGTTACCATTGTCAATGTTTCCTATGACCCCACCAGAGAGCTGTATAGTGCTTATAACGAGATTTTTGAGACGTACTGGAAAGAACAGACGGGACAGGAAGTAGAAGTCGTTCAGTCACATGGCGGTTCCGGAAAGCAGGCACTGGAGGTGTCCAACGGATTAGATGCCGATGTTGTTACACTGGCACTTGAACCGGATATTGATGCAATTGCGGATGCTGGTCTGATTGAAGATGGCTGGATTGATGAGTTCGAAGAGAGCAGTGCACCGTACACCTCTACCATCGTATTTCTGGTGCGGGAGGGAAATCCGAAGAACATTCAGGATTGGGATGATCTGATTCGGGATGATGTTGATGTCATTACGCCGAACCCCAAAACTTCCGGTGGCGCAAGATGGAATTACATGGCTGCTTGGGCATATGCCGAAGAAGCTTATCAAGGCGATGAAACGCAGATGAAAGCGTTCATCAAGAAGCTCTACCAGAACGTTGTTGTACTGGATTCCGGCGCAAGAGGGGCGACGACAACCTTTGTAGAAAACGGACAGGGAGATGTTTTAATTGCTTGGGAGAACGAAGCGTATCTCTCTATGGCAGATGCCACCGATACTTATGAACTGATTACACCAAGCATCAGCATTCTGGCGCAGCCGTCTGTAGCGGTTGTCGATGAAGTCGTGGATGAACGAGGCACAAGAGACGTTGCCACTGCTTATTTGCAGTATCTTTATTCTGATGATGCCCAACGCATTGCCGGAGACAATTATTTCCGACCATCTAATCCGGAAATCTTACAGGAATATGCAGATGTATTTGATTTACAGATGCAGCTGGTAACGATTCAGGACTTTGGCGGATGGGAAGCCGTACAGGAAAAGCATTTCGATGACGGCGGCATCTTTGATGAAATTTACACAGAATAAGGAGGCGCAGTATGAAAAGAAAAGCAGGTAAAAGAGTCATTCCTGGGTTCGGTCTTTCAATGGGCGTTACCATTTCAATGCTGAGCCTGATTGTTCTGATTCCGTTGGCAACGCTGGTGATTTATACCGCACAGCTTAGCCCAAAAGAAATCATAGAAACCATTACAAGACCTCGTGTCCTTGCCAGTTTCAAAGTCAGCTTTTTGACGGCTTTCATTGCTTCTTGCATCAACGCTGTCATGGGCGTTGTACTGGCGTGGGTGCTGGTACGATACGACTTCCCCGGAAAGCGGATTCTGGACGGGATGATTGAGCTGCCGTTTGCGCTGCCGACCGCAGTCGCTGGCATTGCCTTGACATCCTTGGCCGCCAACACAGGATTGATTGGTCGTATTTTTGCAAAGTTTGGCATTCAGATTGCCTATACCCGAATCGGCATTACCGTTGCACTCGTCTTTGTCGGGATTCCGTTTGTTGTTCGGGCGGTACAGCCAATTCTGGAAAAGCTGGATCCGACTTATGAAGAAGCCGCTGGCGTGCTGGGCGCAAGCCGCACTAAGATTTTCTGGAAGGTCATCTTTCCGGAAATCCGACCGGCAATGCTGACAGGGTTCGGACTGGCGTTCGGTAGATGCATTGGCGAATATGGCAGCGTTGTCTTTATTGCTGGTAACAAGCCGTATGAGACAGAAATCACGCCATTGATTATCATGTCGGAGCTGCAAGAATATGATTATGCAAGTGCCACTGCCATTGCACTGGTGATGCTGGTCGCAGCGTTTTTGATTTTGTTCCTGACCAATATGGTACAGGCGAGAAGTTCTAAGATTTTGAAAGGCGGTGTCTGAGATGCACGAACAGACAATCGGTTCAAAAATTGTAAAATGGTTTCTGATTGGCATCAGCGTATTGTTTCTTTTTCTGATGCTGCTGTTGCCGCTGTACACTGTTATTTCAGAGGCATTCCGCAGCGGTTGGGAAACTTATAAAGAAGCCGTTACGGATAAGTACACTGTCCGTGCCATTCTGTTGACATTGGAAGCGACGGCGTGCGCTGTTGTCATCAATACAATTTTTGGTTTGTTTGCTGCTTGGGCAGTGACAAAATTCCAGTTCAAAGGAAAGAAAATCCTGACAACATTGATTGACATTCCGGTTACGGTTTCCCCGATTATTGCCGGTCTGGTCTTTATCCTCACATTCGGCAGACAGAGTATATTGTATCCGCTGCTGAAAGCGATGAACATCAAGATTGTTTTCGCTGTGCCGGGTATTATTCTGGCAACGATTTTCGTCACATTCCCATTTGTTTCAAGAGAATTGATTCCGGTGCTGGAATCGCAGGGAACAGATGAAGAAGAAGCCGCTGCCCTGATGGGTGCAAAGGGGTGGACGATTTTCAGAAAGGTTACATTTCCGCATATCAAATGGGCACTCTTGTATGGCGTTGTTCTTTGCGCCGCAAGAGCAATGGGTGAGTTCGGTGCGGTTTCGGTTTTGTCCGGTCATTTGCGTGGACTGACGAACACCTTGCCGCTGCACATTGAGATTTTGTTCAATGAATTTAAGTATGTTCCGGCATTTGCAGTTTCCTCCATTCTGGTCATCATGGCGGTGATCATACTGGTGATCCGGAGTGTCGTAGAGTACAGAGGAAAGAAGGATACCTAAATGTATGTGGAATTGAAGAATATAAACAAGCATTACAGCGATTATAAAGCGTCTGACAATGTCAATTTTGGCATTGAAAAAGGAAAGCTGATTGGTCTGCTTGGTCCCAGCGGCAGCGGAAAAACAACCATTCTCCGCATGATTGCCGGTTTGGAAACACCGGACAGCGGCGAGATTATCATTGATGGAAAAGTCGTCAACGATATTCCAGCCAGCAAGCGAGGCATCGGGTTTGTATTTCAGAACTACGCCTTGTTCCGTTATATGACCGTTTATGATAATATCGCTTTTGGACTGAAAGTGCAGAAAGTTGACAAGAAAACCATTGACAAGCGGGTCAGAGAATTGGTAGAATTAATAGGGCTGAAAGGCTTGGAAAAGCGATATCCAAGCCAACTTTCCGGCGGACAGCGGCAGAGAGTGGCGTTTGCAAGAGCACTTGCACCGAATCCGCAGTTGTTGCTGTTGGACGAACCATTCGCAGCGATTGATGCAAAGGTCAGACAGGAGCTGCGGAGCTGGTTGAAAGAAATGATTGAAAAGCTGGGCGTTACCAGTATTTTTGTCACCCACGATCAGGACGAAGCCATTGAAGTTGCAGATGAAATCATCATTACCAATCGTGGCAGAATCGAACAGATGGGCACGCCGTTGGAGGTCTATCAGAATCCACAGACCGCCTTTACGGCATCGTTCTTCGGACAGACTTCTGTCCTGACAGATTATCGACAGTTCCATACATTCGAAGAAATGCCGGGCATTGACAAAGCGATTGTCCGTCCGGAATTTGTCAAGATTACCAAGAAAAATGAAGTGCAGAAATATAAGAGTTCCGCATCGGAAGGCGTTGTAGAACGAGTGCTGTTCCGTGGCGATAAGATTGAACTGAGTGTTCGTGTCAATGACACGGTTCTGATTGCAAGAAGAGATCTGGAAGAACAGTCGATTGCAGTCGGCGAGAAAGTAGATGTCCTGCTCTATCGGATTTTTGTTACCGTAGGCGAAAAGGCATATCTGCTGGAAAACCAGTCGTTGCAGGAAGATTTCATTGTCATCTGATGGCAGCGGCAACCCAGTTGTATCACTATTTTGTATCCCATTATTTTTTTGTTATAGCAGGAGGAAATCATCATGGCAAATATTTACAAAGGTGCCGTTGAACTGATCGGCAATACCCCGTTGGTAGAAATCACAAACATCGAAGCAGCACAGAAACTGGAAGCAACGGTTCTGGCAAAGCTGGAATATCTGAATCCGGCTGGTAGTGTCAAGGACAGAATTGCAAAAGCAATGCTGGAAGATGCGGAAGGGAAGGGTTTGATTCAGGCAGATTCTGTTATCATTGAACCGACCTCCGGTAACACTGGTATTGGTCTGGCAGCGATTGCAGCAGCAAAGGGTTATCGGGTGATTCTGACCATGCCGGAAACCATGAGCATTGAACGGAGAAACATCCTGAAAGCATACGGCGCAGAAATCGTACTGACAGAAGGCGCAAAGGGCATGAAGGGCGCAATTGCAAGAGCAGAAGCACTTGCAAAGGAAATCCCGAACAGCTTTATTCCGGGACAGTTTGAAAATCCAGCCAATCCGGAAGCACACAGAAAGACAACCGGTCCGGAAATCTGGAACGATACCGATGGACAGGTGGATTACTTCGTAGCAGGTGTCGGCACAGGCGGTACGATTACCGGTGTTGGAGAATATCTGAAATCCCAGAATCCGAATGTACAGATCATTGCAGTAGAACCGTCCGGTTCTCCGGTTCTGTCTGAGGGAACAGCAGGCCCGCATAAGATTCAGGGAATCGGTGCAGGTTTTGTGCCACAGACGCTGAACACAAACATTTATGATGCTGTCATCAAAATAGACAATGACGATGCGTTT
>CAYNPC010000091.1:0-6770 GCA_964399025.1 uncultured Ruminococcus sp.
AAAACTTGTGAACTTGAACAAATGTATAGAAAAGGAGAAACGACATATGGTGATACAACTTCTTGTGCAACGATGGATTCCCAATCATACGGACATTAAAAATCCAACTGTACGAAAATCCTACGGGATGTTGAGTAGTACAGTCGGCATTCTGTGCAATATCAGTTTATTTTTGATCAAATATCTTGCTGGTAGTCTGTCTGGTTCGATTGCCATTCTTTCAGATGCTTTCAACAATCTGTCAGACTGTGCCAGCTGTCTGGTGACTTGTTTTGGCTATAAAATGGCAGCCAAACCGGCAGATAAACAACATCCATTCGGACATGGCAGAATCGAATATCTGGCAACACTCATCATTGCGATTCTGATTGCAGTGATGGGCATTGAATTGATGCGAAATGCCATTGAAAAAATACTACACCCAGAAGCTGTCATATTTCATTGGCTGGTCTGTGGGATTCTACTGTTTTCCATCGCTGTCAAGCTGTGGATGGCGTATTTTAACCGAAGACTTGGAAAACAGATACAATCCTCCGTCTTACTGGCGACCGCTAAGGACAGCATCAGCGATGTATTGGCAACGACTGCAACGCTGATGGTTCTGGTTGTATCTGCTTTTACCAGTTTTCCGTTGGATGGTTGGATGGGCATTGCGGTTTCGTTGTTCATCCTGAAAACAGCGTATGATATCGTAAAAGACACGATGGATGATTTGCTGGGAAAGCCAGCAGATGCTGAACTGGTGCAGAATCTCTGCGACCTGATTCGACGGGAACCGGAAATCCTTGGAATTCACGATCTGGTGATTCACAATTACGGTATCGGAAAAATGATTGGCAGTTGCCATGCAGAAGTCTCCAGTCATTCTGATTTTGTAACCATTCACGATAAAATTGACCAGATTGAACATTTGATTCAGTCCCAGCTGCGAATAGATATGACCATTCATATGGATCCGATTGTGCTGGATGATGCACAAGTAAACGATTGTCGTGCGATGCTGATGCAGATTTTACAGCAAATAGATGACAATCTGCATATGCACGATTTTCGGATGGTAGCAGGAGAGACACACACCAATCTGATTTTTGATTTGGTTGTACCGTTTGATTGTAGTTATAACGATGTCGCATTACAGGAAATGATTGACAATGCGTTGAAAACACAACGGGAATCGTCCTATATTACGACCATTACGTTTGATCGGACGTACACCGCTATTGATTCCGAAGTCGATTACGAATCCGGCAATCCTTCCAAATGAAAAGAAGGGGTATAAGATTGTCTTGCAGAAGAGAGATCCTGCGAGAAACCGTTTAGATCCAGCTCCTGTGCGACTTTCAGTACGCTTTGATATTCCATCGTTGTGAGGCGGCGTTCTAAGTTCTTATCCGGCATCAACCAGTTTGATGGTGGGGTATATTGTCCCATCAGACTGACCCATACGGTATCTGTTGGAAATCGTTCTGCAATTCTTCGCAGCAATGCGATGGATTGGTGACGTTGTCCCGGTAAAACTAAGTGTCGGATGAGAACCCCCTTTTGTAGAATCCCATTTTTCAAAACGGGTTTCCCAACTTGCTGTACCATGACCTGAATGGCTTGTTCTACAATCTGACAATAGTCAGCCGCATGACTGTATCGCTCCGCAACGAAAGGATCAATGTATTTCCAGTCTGGCAGATAAACGTCAACCAGACCATCCAGAAGAGAGAGAATTTCCGAAGAATCATAACCGCTGCTGTTCCAGACAATTGGAATATGCAGCTTTTTTTTGACCATTTGCAGGCTTTCTGCAATCCATGGCGCATAATGCGAACCTGTGACCAAATCAATGGTTTCTGCACCATTTGACTGGAGGCGCAGCATAATTTCAGCCAGCTCCGAAACAGAAATTGCTTTTCCAAATCGCTCCTGACTGATTCGCATATTCTGGCAATAACAGCAACGCAGTGCACAGCCGGAAAAGAAAATCGCACCGGCTCCGCCTTTTCCGCTGATGCAAGGCTCTTCCCACAGATGCAAGGCTGCTCTGGCAGCACGCATATTTTTGCCGCCACCACAAACCCCTCCTTTTTGGGTGCGGTCAACGCCACATCTTCTGGGGCAAAGAGTACAATGTCGTAATATCATTAGGAAAGCCTGCCTTTGAAATCTGCATAGGAGAATTTTTTAACGATGGAAAAAGTACCGTCTTCCTGTCGTAAAACCAAATCCGGCAGCGGCATTCCATTGAACGTGTTGTTCTTAACCATGGAATAAATCGCCATGTCACAGAAAATCAGCTTATCACCAATCTGAAGCGGTTGGTCAAAGCTGTAATCACCGATGACATCGCCTGCCAGACAAGTATTTCCAGCAAGCCGATATGTATATTTTTTCTCCTGTGGCTGTCCAGCACCGATGATTTGCGGTCGGTATGGCATTTCCAATACGTCCGGCATATGGCAGGCGGCAGAAGCATCCAACAACGCAATGTCCATGCCATTTTGTACGAAATCCAGAACAGTTGTCACCAGATAACCGGCATTTAATGCGACGGCTTCGCCCGGCTCCAAATAAACTTGTACGCCATATTTTTCCTGTATGTTCTGAATGCAGCGAATCAGACAAGGCAGGTCATAACCTGGTCGGGTGATATGATGCCCCCCACCGAAATTCACCCATTTGCAGCGTCTGAGATACGCATCAAATTTTTCTGTGACATGTTGTAGTGTGCGTTCCAGTACGGGTGCATCTTGTTCGCACATTGTATGGAAATGGATGCCGTCTAACCCATCAAAAGCGGCTTCTGAAAATTGAGAAATGGTCGTTCCCATGCGAGAGCCGGGAATGCAGGGGTTGTACAAATCCGTTTCTACTTCGGCATACTCCGGATTGACACGAATGCCGCAGGAAATCGGACGGCCACAATTTTGTACTGTATCACGATGCATCTGCCATTGATGAAAAGAATTGAAGACAATATGATCACTGACAGCGCAGATTTCTGGCATATCAGCAACTGGATAGGCTGGAGAGAAAATATGAACCTCTCCGCCCATTTCTTCTCTGCCCAATTTGGCTTCATACAGACCGCTTGCAGTGGTACCGGCAAGATAAGGTTTCAGAATGGGATAGGTGGAAAACATGGAAAACGCTTTTTGTGCCAGCAGAATTTTACAGCCTGTTTTTTGCTGAACAGATTGTAGGATTTCGCCGTTGCGTTTCAGGGCTGCAACATCTGTGACATAACAGGGCGTATGCAGCGATTCCGTGGAAAAGGGTATCGACATAGACAAGACTCTCCTTTACGGTGCTAAGAGCAGGATAAATGCAAATTGCTGTGTGGTTGGATCATAGACACTGGCAGTGCCAACGGTTGTATAATCCTGTGTCGTGAGGAAGTTCACGGTTGCTTCTTTTTCTTCCCCGTTGTACTGTGAAACAGCGTCAGCATACGAATTGCAGTTCATCATCATGATATGATATGCATTTTCTGCATCTGCAATATTTTCTTTTACAATTCGGGCGGCTTCTTCCTCATAGCCATCCGGATTTTCCTGATAAGTCGCTGCCAGCAGCTGTGCTGTCTCTTTCAATGTATCTTCCTCTGTCAACATGCGCTTCTGCCGCTGTGTCCGGACACGATTGATTTCTTGAAGCAGGCGATCTGATTCCATGTCTGCAATGACACTACAAGCCTGCTCTCGTGCCATGACATTCTGTGT
The DNA here is from genome assembly GCA_964399025.1 of uncultured Ruminococcus sp. GTDB lineage: Bacteria > Bacillota > Clostridia > Oscillospirales > Ruminococcaceae > Ruminococcus_C. The sequence continues at coordinate 3,711 of CAYNPC010000091.1, forward strand.
GGTTGCGATTTTTTGCAGATTGGCAATGACTTCATCTTCTTGATCATTGTACAGGACATAAGTCTGCTGTAAATCTGCAATGGCATCCAGCAACGTCTGGGTATACTGGTCATCCGCTGTTTCCGCTGCATATTCTGTGCAAATCTCAGCAATGCCGGCAGCATCGGCACGGCGCAGCTGTACAGGAAGAGAAGGCTTTTGCAGCTGAAAAAAGACAGCCAGCACTGCCAGTGCAATCACGAGCAGCAATGCAACCAGATTGGATATTTGATGTTCTTTCCGCAGTTGTATCGTATCCGCACTGTAAAAGCTTTTTATGTAGCTGCTGTCTGCACCGCCCTTCATAATTTTCTCCGGCAGATGGGTCTGACAATAAGGACAGACTGGCATCTTATCGGCAAATTCATTTCCACAAGCAGGGCAAATCATAAGGGTCACGACCTTTCATTTTATGATAGCATTTTATTTTTCTGTTATCCATTATAGCAGACCTGCTTTTGCTTGTCAAGGTCAGAATGGAAGCGGATTTTACAGTTCTTTTCAAGGAAATACTGACATATAAATAGAACAATCCCTGTTGAAAATTGGAGGGAAGCCTATGAAACGACAGCCAAGTGAGCGTGCAGTGATTCTGGGGGAGTATATTTTAGCAGAAAATGCGACTGTACGTGCGGCAGCAGAATGGTTCGGTATTTCCAAAAGTACCGTGCACAAGGATGTCAGCGAACGCCTTCCGTTTCTGAATCCGGATTTATATCAGGGCGTGAAAGCAGTTCTGGAGAAAAACAAACAGGAACGTCATATTCGTGGCGGATTGGCAACCAGAAGAAAATATGCGTTGTTGGCACAGCAGCAGAAACAGCTGGAAGCAGCCAATCTACTCCATGAATAAGTGCCCATGTGCAGCGCATTGTCTGCATATGGGCACCCGAAAAACGGAACAGTTTCGTGCACGCCTGCACCGTTTCTCTGCACACGGTTTCCAGAGCAGGCAGTGTGCAGAATCTATCACAAAGTGGCAGTTCCCATTCCGGTGAACTGCCATTTTAAAGACAGGGATCCTGTCACAGTTCACGGGCTCTGTCGGGGCTGACCGCTCTTGCTATATTGTATGCAAAAGCAAGCGAAATGCAACAGGTAAATTCTACTAATCACGCCATCGGTTACGAACCGAAATGCTTTACTTTCTGGAAATCAATGATGCCACTGTATGGGTCATATTCAATGTCACTATTTTCACTGCGGTACACCAGATAAGTGCGTTTATAGTAGACGGGCAAGAAATAGAAATCCTCCAGCAGCTTTGTTTCGATTTTTTCACAGAGATCTGTCATTTGAGCAGAGTTGCTGCAATCGGACAACTGCGCCAGCATTGCGTCAATGGTTTCGTCCTGACAGAACGGATTGGCATCCGACTGAAAAGAAGAGAGGACAGAAGCAGCACTGTTTTCCGTACCAGTTACACCATAGAGAGCAATGGTATAATTGCCGGAAGCGAGTCGCTCTTCGTATTCCGAAGCAGTGACCTCTTCAATGCCAATGTAAAATTCAAACGTGTGCTGCCAGTTCTGCAAAATTTCATGCAGATAAGAGCAGTCCATCAATTCTGGGCAGACGAGGATTTTGTCAGAGGGCAGGGAATCAATCTGCAACTCTTCCAACCCCTGATCAAATTTTTCTTTGGCAGCTGTGTTATTATATGTGCTGGTCGGTTCAGGAACATTGTCCCGATATTTGACATCATCTACTCGTGTATCCGGTGGGACGATACCGGAAGCCCCTGTCAGATCGCCATCGGAATCGGCACCGATATTCTGTCGGTCGATGCTTTCAGAAAGTGCTTGCCGGATATTCTGGTTGGAATAGATCTCGCTGGACGGATTGAAGACAAGCCCAAGTGTCATGGATTGATAGGATGTGACTTCATAGCCGTCTTTCCCCATTTCATCCGGATAAATGGATGTCGTGAGAATGTCGGAAGTTTCGTCATCGAAGGCATCTTCTGCCTGAGATTGTTTTTTGCGAATGAGAAACGTCAGGTCAGAAGGATAAATTTTTCCATCTCCCTCCCGATCGTTGGCGGAATTGCTCTGCATGTAAATCAGATTGTCGCTGCCGTATGGGTCATAGAACCATTTTCGCAGATAGAATGCACCATTGGAAAGAATGGAAGTTTCATCCAATCCGTATCTGCCTTTTGTCTGTACAAAAAATGTCTCGTTGCAAGGCATAGCGGCAGTGGTTGCAAGTAGATTCAAAAAACGACTGTTCGGCGTTGCCAACTGGAAAACGACAGTGTTCTCATCCGGTGCCGTCACACCAATCTGCGTATAGTCTACGGTTCCGGATATGATTTCCTCTGCATTGTACAAGCAGGAAAACGTCTCCCGATAAGGAGAACGGGTTTCCTCCAGAAACATACGCTGGAACGCATAGACAAAATCATAAGCGGTTACATTCCAAGTTTCTCCATCATCAATTTTTTGATTCTGGTTTTCATCGTAATACCAATAGCAGTCATTTCGCAACTGAAATGTGTAGAGGAGACCGTCATCCTGCACGGTGTAATCGCTGGCAACGCCATTGGAAAGCGTACCGTCTGTATTTTCCACCAACAGACCTTGCATCATATTGCGCAGAATCAGCTTGGAAGAAGTATCCGTTGCCAGAAGCGGATCGAGATTTTCCGGATTGCCAATCAATGTATATGTAAACAGATAGCCGGCACCGTCGGATTCCGTTTTCTGAAACGGGGAAGTACACCCTGTCAACATGGCAACGGGCAGGCAAAGACAGATAAATTTTTGGATGAGATGATTCATAGAGAGGATCCTTTCCTTGCATCAGCAAAATAAACAGAAACATACCACTTTATTATAGCACGGCTTTTCAGAATATGCAATCCTTTCTCTCTGCACTTTTTTCCGTTTGTAGGTGTTAAATTTCTGGGATTCCTATTGACAAATGCGTGAAATTGTGTATAATAGAGAACAGGTATAGTATTACCATCGTAATACGAATTTACATTTTAGTCAGATTTAGAAAAATTGCCGGGTGGCA
>CAYNPC010000092.1:0-6705 GCA_964399025.1 uncultured Ruminococcus sp.
ACGAAGGCATTGAACAAGGTATTGAGAAAGGCATCGAGCAGGGAATCGAGAAAGGTCTTGAACAAGGCATCATAAAAGGAAAAATCGAGGTCGTTGACAGCCTTTTAGCTGACGGCTTCTCCTTAGAGCGAGCATTGGAAATTGTAAAAATTTCAAAAGAAGCGTATGCGCAATACAAAGCATCCCTCACAGAAAAGTAATACCCATGCGGTCTGTCGTCTTCTCGTCGGCAGACCGTTTTTCTTCTACTCAAAAATCCCATTTTCCATTGACAGAACCCTCTTTTTCTGCTATGATTAGAACAGAAATAAATTTGCAATTTACATTTCATACAGGAGGTTCTTATGCACAATCAACCGATTACTTATCGCATTGCACTCGGCGGCACACTGGCTTCCTTCTGCCTGCTCGCCCTGTTCATCACGGGCGTATTACCGATGTTCTATCTCATTATGCCAATGCTGTGCAGCCTGCTGGTTATGGTTATGGCTTCCGCCACAAGCCCCTATTGGGCATTTATCATGTACCTTGCCGTCAGTACGCTTTCTGTCTTTATCACACCCAACAAAGATGCCTGTCTGATTTTTATTCTCTTTTTTGGCCATTATCCCCTGCTCCGACCGTATTTAAGTCGCATCCGACCATTTCCCTTACGTCTTATCCTCAAACTGATTTTGTTTAATCTCTGCATGGCTGCATATTTTGGTTTGATGATTGCCCTTTTTGGCATGGCTGAATTTTTGGAAAGCACCGGCGAATTTGGAAAATATGGCGTTCTTATTCTGGTCGGCATGTTAAACGTCATGTTTCTCTGCTATGATTTCTCCCTCGTCACGGGTATGGAATTTTATCGGCAGCATGTTCTCCCAAAACTGCACTTATAAACACAATATCAAGTATAATACGGCGGCAAAGTTCGCATACTAATCAAAAAAAGTGAGGTTACAACATGGAACACATCGCCTTTTTTGATGCGAAACCCTATGACCGCATCTGGTTCGATCGTCTCAACAATCGCTTCTCGTTGCATTACTTTGCACACAAGCTGACACCAGATAGCGTTGCGCTGGTGCAGGGATGCAGTGCCGTCATTCCTTTTGTCAATGATGACCTGCGTGCCTCTGTGATTGACAGCCTGTGTGACTATGGCGTGAAAATCATCGCCATGCGCTGCGCTGGCTATAACAACGTTGACCGGCAAGCAGCAGCTGGTCGACTCCCCATTGTGCGTGTGCCGGGCTATTCCCCAAACGCTGTCGCTGAATATACAATGGGGCTATTGCTCAGCCTGAACCGCAAAATTCACAAAGCGTATCAGCGCACCAGAGAGTTTAATTTCAGTCTGCAAGGACTGACAGGGTTTGATTTATATGGAAAAACAGTCGGCGTGATTGGTACAGGCAAAATCGGACGCATTTTCATCCAGATTTGCAAAGGCTTTGGTATGAACGTTCTCGCCTATGACCCATTTCCGATGGAAGCCGCTGATTTTTCCTATGTTGATCTCCCAACGCTCTTCCAGAACAGCGACATCATTTCGCTGCACTGTCCATTGACCCAATCGTCTCACCATCTCATCAATCACGACACCATCGCCAGCATGAAAGACGGCGTTGTCCTGCTCAACACATCCAGAGGGATGTTAATCGAAAGCGATGCGCTTCTGGAAGGCTTGCAGAATGGCAAAATTGCCGCTGCGGCTCTGGATGTTTATGAGGAAGAAACCGCTTTCTTCTTTGAAGACTGCTCCGACACCGTCCAGCGAGATAAAATATTATCTCTGCTGCTCTCTATGCCAAATGTATTATTGACCTCCCATCAGGCATTTCTGACAGAAGAAGCCCTGCAAAGCATTGCTGCCATCACTTTGCAGAATCTGGCTGATTTTTTTGATGGCAAACCATTGCAAAACGCAATAGACTAAAAGAAAGGGGATTTTATCCCATGTTACCAGAACGGGTTGCCCAAAAAATAGAAGAAAACAAAGCGGCTATGCTGCAAACGTTGCAAGACTTGATTGCCATTCCCAGCATTGCGACAGAAAATCCCGAACATGATTTCCCTTATGGCACAGCCTGTGCCAACGCACTGGACTATATGTTACAAACTGCTGCTGACTACGGTCTGCATGTACAGAATCTCGCCTACCACGTTGGTACAGCTGATACCGATGCCACAGAAGCCCCCTATCTCGGCATTCTTTCGCATCTGGACGTTGTTCCAGTCATGGCGGAAAACTGGAAAACACCGCCTTTCACCCCTGTAATAGAAAAGGATTGCCTTTTTGGAAGAGGTGCAATTGATGACAAAGGTCCTGCGGTCGCCGCTCTCTACGCAGTAAAATCCATTCAGGATGCCGGTATGCAATTGAAAAAGCCGGTTCGTCTGCTGTTCGGCTGTAACGAAGAAAACGGTTCTACCGATCTGGAATATTACAATGCACATGACACCATGCCGCCATTTGTCTTTACGCCGGACGGCAATTATCCGTTGATTGCCATTGAAAAAGGCATGATGCGCATTGCATTCACTGGCAAAATGACCGATCCCATTCTCCATTTACAAGCCGGTACCGCACCGAACGCCGTTCCTGCCAAATCCGTCAGCACCATTCTGATGACAGCCGTTCCCACTGTCCTACCGGAAAATTGCATCGCAGAAGCCATTGACAAAGACACAGTACAACTCACGTGGAACGGACTGGCAGCGCACGCTTCCACACCCGAAACCGGCAACAACGCCATTACAGGGCTGCTTTCCCTCCTCGCAACCAATGAAAATTACACCGTCTGCCGTGCACTTTCTGCCCTGTTTCCACACGGCTGCACAGATGGCAGTGGTCTGGGAATTGTCTGCGCAGATGAGACATCCGGCGCATTGACGTGTATTTGCAGTCAGATGCAAATCGAAGATGGGCAGCTTTCTGGTATGATTGATATCCGCTATCCGCTTTGCACCACAAAGGAAGCGATTTTCCAGACAGTACAGGCTGCATTTCAGACAGCAGGGTGCTCTTGTGAAGTCGTTCTGCAAAACGACCCACACGCCGTTGATACGAACAGTCCGTTTGTACAAAAGCTGTTACACGTCTACGAGGAAGAAACGTGCGAAAAAGGCGAATGTCTTGCCATTGGTGGCGGTACTTACGTCCATGATATTGCTGGCGGCGTGGCATTCGGCGCAGAATTTCCGGGGTGGGATTATCATATGCACGGTGATGATGAATTTATCCCGATTTCCCATCTGATGCAGGATGTCCGCATGATTGCCGCTGCGATTCTGGAAATTTGTGGGTGAGGCATTTCATGCGCTTTTTGTGGCGGAATTAACCATTTATATATATATATATATATAAATTTTAAAATTGTTTCCCTATAATAGAGTATAGTGTATACGATATTCGTATAAAAATAATATGAAATGGGGAAGCAATATTGAAAGCAAGACACATAATCGGAATCACTGCTTTTCTCCTCATCGCACTTACAGGATGTAGTTGCAAACATGAATCGTGGGCAGATGCAACCTGTACAGAACCAAAAACCTGTTTGGATTGCGGCATAACAGAAGGGGAAGCATTGGGGCACACATGGAAAGATGCGACTTGTACAGAACCAAAGACCTGTTCTGTCTGTGGTGAAACAGAAGGAAAGGCATTAGGACACACATGGGAAGATGCGACTTGTACAGAACCAAAGACCTGCTCTGTCTGCGGTGAAACAGAAGGAAAAGTGTTGGGGCACAAACGGAAAGATGCAACTTGTACAGAACCAAAAACTTGCACTGTCTGTGGTAAAACATATGGCGAACCACTGGGACATACCGTTAATGAATGGACTGTCATTGTAGAATCGACCTGTTCAGAAGCTGGTACGGAAAGTGGCGTTTGCTCTGTTTGCAACAAGACTGTTGAACAAGAGGTAGAAAAGAAAGAACACACACCCGGTGAATGGGAAGTTTTAGAAGAAGCAACTGAGAAGAAAAAGGGAACTCGGATACAGAAATGTTCCGTATGCGGAAAAACTGTCAACACGGAAACATTTGCATTAACTGCTGAAGAAATCGAAGCGAATTACAAGGCAAAGTGCCAAACTTACACTTATGAGGAAATTGCACGTGACCCGGATACATACAAGATGACATATGGAAAATATACAGGAAAAGTCGTCCAAGTTATGGAAGATGGAAATGACATTATTTTGCGTGTGAATATCACGGCGACAAAATATTCTTATACAGACACTATCTATGTCTACTACACCAAAGAAGATGGTGATAGCCGCATCTTGGAAGATGATATTATAACCATCTATGGAATGAACTACGGTCTTTATTCTTATGAATCCGTTCTTGGTGCTACAATCACAGTGCCTTTGGTTTTTGCAGAGTACATTGACTAAAAAACCAACCCAAAACAAAGAGGGACTGCCGTACTGGTTACGACAATCCCTCTTTTTCTATCTTCTGATTCCGTTACTTGCTTTCTGCACCAATTTGTACTGCCTGCATATTGGCTGCAATCAAATGGGCTCGCTTCGGCGGAATGCACTTTTCCATTGCCTTCTGCACCGTATCCAGATCAAACAGCTTGGTTTCTGCCAGCATTCTGCCCAGCAGAATCATATTTGCAGAACCATTCAGCCCGTTTTCTGTTGCCATATCCGTTGCCGGCAGCGCAATCGTCTTCACGTCTGCCCGTGTTTCCGTTTCTTCTACAACAGAGTTGTCCAGCAAAATCAAACCATTCGGCTTCACTTCATTGACAAACTTCACATAAGAAGGTCCATTCATTGCAATCAGACAATCCGGCTGTGTGACCACCGGCGAACCAATCGGTTCATCGGAAATACAAACAGAACAGTTCGCTGTACCGCCACGCATTTCCGGTCCATAAGACGGCAGCCAAGACAGCTCTTTTCCTGCCAGTAATCCACAATATGCCAGAATTTTACCGGCAAACAAGATGCCCTGTCCACCAAATCCGGCTAAAATCAATTCTGTTGTCATGCTTGTTCGTCCTCCCCTGCTGCGCCGTCTTTGTATACACCAAGCGGATAGTAAACGCTCATCTTATCCCGTACAAACTGCATGGATTCCTGCGGTGACATGCCCCAGTTGGTCGGACAAGTCGACAGCACTTCAATGATAGAAAGTCCCTTTTGTGCCTTCTGGTTTTCAAATGCCTTCCGGATGGCTTTCTTTGCCTCCCGAATATGCGGAACAGAATCCACTGCAACACGCTGTGCCAGTGCAACACCCGTCAGTGTTGACATCATCTCGCAAATCCGAATCGGATAACCAGCTGTCTTCGGATCTCTGCCGTACGGTGTTGTCTGTGTCACCTGTCCCGGCATCGTAGTTGGTGCCATCTGTCCACCGGTCATACCGTAAGTTGTATTGTTGATAAAGATAATCACAATGTTTTCCCCACGGGTTCCGCTATGTACGGTTTCTGCTGTACCGATTGCAGCCAGATCTCCGTCGCCCTGATATGTAAAGACAAACTTGTCCGGATTGGAACGCTTTACACCTGTCGCAACTGCCGGTGCTCTGCCGTGCGGTGCTTCAATGACATCACAGCCAAAATAATCGTAGGACATAACAGAACATCCTACCGGTACAACGCCGATGGTGTCGCCCTCAATTTCCATTTCATCCAGTACTTCACAGACCAGACGATGTACAATACCGTGTCCGCATCCCGGACAAAAGTGCATGGGCACATCCAGCAATGCATCCGGCCGTTTAAATACCACTGCCATTATGCGATACCTCCTGCAAGCTTTTTCAGTTCAGACAGCACTTCTGCTGGTGTCGGAATGACACCGCCGGTTCTGCCAAAGAACGAAACCGGAATGTTGCACGATGTCGCCAGACGTACATCGTCCACCATCTGTCCCATAGACATTTCTACATCCAGAATCTGTTTTGCGCAAGTTGTCGCTGCCTGCAATTCCTGATTCGGGAACGGCCAAAGCGTAATCGGACGGAACAAACCTGCTTTGATGCCTTCTTTTCTGGCAGCTGTTACAGCTGATTTTGCCACTCTGGCAGATGCACCATACGCTGTTACAACGATTTCTGCATCGTCGCAGAGATACGCTTCTGCCCGTGTTTCCTTGGCTTCTACAATGGCGTAGCGTGCAAACCGTTCTTTTACTTTTTCTTCGAGCTGATGTGCATCCAGATAGAGCGAATTGATGATATGATGCGCACGCTGCTTCTTGTGTCCGCAGGTTGCCCAATCGGACTTATCCGGCAGAGTTGTCTTCGGTTCTGGGAAAGTAACCGGTTCCATCATCTGTCCCAGCAGACCATCTGCCAGAATCATTGCTGGCATCCGGTATTCATCCGCCTTGTCAAATGCCAGTGTCACCATGTCTACCATTTCCTGTACGGAAGACGGTGCGAAAACAAGAATGTGAAAATCACCGTGTCCCATTGCGTGGGTTGCCTGATAGTAGTCAGACTGTGCCGGCTGAATCGAACCCAGACCCGGACCACCACGCTGTACATTGATAATCACGCCCGGCAGGTCAGAACCTGCCATATAGGAAATGCCTTCTGCTTTCAGGGAAATCCCCGGCGAAGAAGAAGAGGTCATCGCACGGACACCGGTCGAGGTCGCACCCAGTACCATATTCACGGCAGCAATTTCCGATTCTGCCTGCAAAAATACGCCACCAGCCTTCTGCATCTTCTTTG
>CAYNPC010000093.1:0-6611 GCA_964399025.1 uncultured Ruminococcus sp.
GTTCTGCCATTCAGAAGCTAAAGAAAGCATCGAAACGGTATCGCAAAAAAATAGAATCAGACATGCCGTATCAGTACGCAGCGGGAATCTATTCCATTCCGCCGAAGATGCGGAAGCGGTTGCAAAAGCCGTTATTGCTTGCGAAAAAAGCGGAGACTTATCGCAAGCTGTTCCTGAAAGTGCATGACCAACTTTCTACACTGCTGCTGGATTTGTTCGCTGTCATCGGGCAGCGATTGGCAGAGGAATGTGTGATTTCCAGTCCAGAGGACGTACTGTATCTGACGTTGCAGGAAGCATTGGCATCCATAAAAGATCCGTCTATCCACTGGGATGCGGAGAAAATAGAGGAACGGAAAATGAAATACCAGTGCTATTGCAGGATGCCGAATTATACAGAACTTGTCATGCAGGAAGAGATAAAAGGACAGCAGTTAGAGATGTGGACGCATATGATTTTTCCGAGCGGAAATGGCAAAACACAGGGAAGACCTTGTATGCCGGGGCTGGTCAAGGGAGAAGTTCTGGTTCTTTCGCAGCCAACCAGATTGACAAAATCGCAGGCAGCCGGAAAAATTTTGGTGGTCAGAAAAATGTCGCCGAATTGTTTCAGATTGCCGTTGCTGGGGTTGATTGTGGAGGAAGAACAGAATTACGATGCCGTCTCTGATGCAATGCAGCACAATATTCTGTTCCCTGTCGTTACTGGTGTACGGGGTGCTTGTGCGTTGTTGCGCTATACGAATACGGTTTCCTTGAATGGTTGGACAGGGGAAATTGTAGCAACCAGAGAGAAAAATGACACATCTGTACAGAATAAATGGACACAATATCGGAAGGAATCATCGTAATCAGAATATTTGAATGAAAAACCGGCTGTGCGAATAGAACAGTCGGTTTTTTGCTTGACAAGCGCATAAAAAAAAGGTATACTGTATATATAACAATTTTGTTATGTACGATGTAAAAATGATAATCAAACAATTGGAGATAAGGAGCGAAAAATGGCTACAAATGATGCGACCATTGTTAAAATAAAACATGAGATTCTGGAAGAAGTCGCAAAGATGGCGTTTGCCGGTACATTTGAAACGGAAAAAGACGAACTACCATTGCGTATGATGCCGGGACCGACTGCAAAATATCGCTGTTGTGTCTACAAAGAGCGAGAAATCGTTCGGCAGCGGGTTCGCCTTGCAGAGGGAAAAAATGTAGAAGGTGCGCCGAATGATCTGGTGGTACAGGTGGTACGTGCAGCTTGTGAAGAATGTCCGATTTCTCGTTATGTTGTAACGGATAACTGCCAGAAGTGTATGGGAAAGGCGTGTCAACAGTCCTGCCGGTTCGGGGCAATTGATATCGGGCGTTCCAGAGCACATATCAACCCGTCTCTCTGTAAAGAATGCGGCAAATGTGCCAAGGCATGTCCTTATAACGCAATTGCAGACCTGATTCGTCCGTGCAAGCGGAGTTGTCCGGTGAATGCTATGACCATGGATGAATATGGTGTCTGTCAGATTGATGAGAGCAAATGTATTGAATGCGGTCACTGTATTCACAGTTGCCCGTTCGGTGCAATCAGTTCCAAATCTTTTTTGGTGGACGTTGTAAATGATCTGGTGGCTGGAAAACGGCTTATCGCAATGATTGCACCAAGTGCAGAGGGACAGTTCGGCGAAGGCATTACCACTGCAAGCTGGCGGGATGCGCTGAAACGTGTTGGCTTCTCCGACTTGGTAGAAGTAGCATTGGGTGCAGATATGACCGCAAATGCAGAAGCGGCAGAATGGGCAGAAGCGTATCAGGCAGGACAGAAGAAGACAACTTCCTGTTGTCCGGCGTTTGTCAATATGATTGAGAAACATTATCCGATGCTGAAAGACAATGTTTCTACAACGGTTTCTCCGATGTGTGCTGTTTCCCGAAAACTGAAAGCAGAAAATCCGGATACCATTACGGTTTTCATTGGTCCGTGTGTGGCGAAGAAGAGCGAAGTGCAGCATCAGCGACTGGAAGGCAACGCAGACTACGTTTTGACCTTTGGAGAAATCCGTGCGATTATCCGTGCCAAGGGTGTGACACTCAAACCAGAACCGAACACACAGCAGGATGGCAGCGTGTTTGGCAAGCGATTTGGCGATAGTGGCGGCGTGACCGCAGCTGTGCTGGAAGGAATGCAGGAGCAGGGCTTTACAGAAGAAATCAAGGTGCAGAAGTGCAATGGTGCAGAAGAATGCAAGAAAGCATTGCTGCTGTTGAAGATGGGCAGATTGCCAGCTGACTTTGTAGAAGGTATGGCATGTGTCGGCGGCTGCGTTGGCGGTCCGAGCAGACATATTGAACCGGAAGTCACGAAGAAAAATCGGGATAAACTGATTGGAGAGGCAGACGACCGGAAGATTGCGGAAAATCTGAACCGCCATGCTGTGATGGAACAAGTCAATATGCATCGTGCAAAGAAAATAGGAGAGTAAATAGAAATAAGGCTATGGTACCAGATATTCCGGTATCACAGCCTTTTGTTTTTGTCTGATCAGATTCGACGAGCCAGTCGTTCAGAATAAGCAGAACGGAATGCAGCAAAGTTGCCAGCATCCAGTGCGTCTCTGATTTTTTCCAGCAGGGTATTATAGAAATACAGATTGTGCATAACAGCGAGTCGTCCTGCAAGCTGTTCCTTTGCCTTGAACAGATGGCGGACATATGCTCTGGAGAAGTTGCGGCAGACCGGACAATCACACTGTGGGTCAAGCGGCTGTGGGTCGGTTTCGTAGCACGCATTGGTGATATGCAAAATCCCGTCCCATGTAAATACAGTGCCGTGTCTGGCGTTACGGCTCGGCATAACACAGTCAAACATATCCACGCCACGGGCAACCGCTTCAATGATATTGGAAGGGGTACCGACACCCATTAAGTAACGTGGTTTGTCCTTTGGCATAAATGGTTCGACTTCTTCGATGATGTGATACATAACGTCTGTCGGTTCGCCAACCGCCAGACCGCCGATGGCATAGCCATCCAGCCCCATTGTTGCGATTTCTTTCATATGCGCTGTACGCAATCCATCAAACGTGCCGCCTTGGTTGATACCAAATAACATCTGATGTGGATTCAGCGTAGCACTGTCGCTATTCAGCTGTGCCATTTTTACCTGACAGCGGTGCAACCAACGGGTAGTACGTTCGCAGGATGCTTTGACATAATCGAAAGGAGAAGGGTTCTCAACGCATTCATCGAATGCCATTGCGATGGTAGAGGCAAGATTTGATTGAATCTGCATACTCTCCTCTGGCCCCATGAAGATTTTCTTTCCGTCAATGTGCGACTGGAAATAAACGCCCTCTTCTTTGATGCGCCGCAGTTTGGCAAGAGAAAAGACCTGAAATCCGCCACTGTCTGTGAGGATGGGCTTTTCCCAGTGCATGAAGTGATGCAGCCCACCCATCTGCCGGACAACGGTATCGCCCGGACGCAGATGCAGGTGATAGGTGTTACAGAGTTCCACCTGACATTTCAGCTCTGTCAAGTCAACAGAGGAGATGCCGCCTTTGATGGCAGCTGCCGTTCCGACATTCATGAAAAACGGTGTTTGAATGGTACCGTGAACCGTTTCCAGCGTGCCTCTTCTGGCAGTGCCTTCTGTTTTCAACAATGTATACATGATTGCTCCTTGAGATTGAATTTTCCTTAGTATAGCATATTTTGGGGGATGCTGTCAAATCAGATTCGTCAGATGACACCAACGGCAGCGAACAGCAGCACCAACGCCCCCAGTGCAATCCGATACCAACCGAATACTGTAAAATCATGCTTCCGGATATAATCCATCAGGAATCGGATGATGAAGATAGAAACCACAAAAGCACTGACCATACCAACCATCAGAATGGCAAATTCCATGCCGGTAAAATGCAAGCCGAATTTCACAAGCTTGAGCAGGCTGGCACCGAACATAACCGGAACTGCCAGATAGAATGTAAATTCTGCGGCTGCGGTTCTGGAAACGCCCAGCAACAGTGCACCAACAATGGTTGCACCAGAACGGGAAGTTCCCGGGAAAATCGCTGCAATCAGTTGGAAAATACCGATACACAGAACGGTCTTGTAATCCAGTCCACCAATCGTATGAATGCGTGGCGTGCGATTGGCATTCCAACGTTCGATGAAGATAAAAGCAACACCGAACAGAATCAGCATAATGGCAACGGTAATTGGATTGTAGAACAATGCTTCGAACACATCGTCGAACAGCAGACCAATGACCGCAGCCGGCAGGCAGGCAACAATGACTTTGCACCACATCTGTAGAATGCTTTTCTGGACATAAGCACCGAATCCGTTTTCGGAAAGCGGTTGTGGATTGTTTTCTTTCTTGTGGAATGGCCAGAGACTGTGCCAGTAGATCACGACAACGGCAAGAATTGCACCCAGTTGAATGACCACATCAAACATTTCTTTGAATTCGTCGCTGGTGTCCAGATGGAGGAATGTGTCTACCAGAATCAAATGACCGGTACTGCTGACTGGCAGCCATTCGGTGACACCTTCCACAATGCCTAAAATCAGGGCTTTTAAAAGTTCCAATAGCATAGGTAAATAGCTTCCTTTCACATAATATTTTCTATTATAGCACAAATGCAACGTCCCGTCAATTTTTCTGTGAAATTTTGTTTGACCTTATCTTTACAGTTCCGTGAAAATATGCTATACTGAAAGCAACTGATACAGAAGGGGGTCATCCATATGGATACGACAAAGCAAACTGCCTACCAACAGCTGCAAACCCGATATTTGCAGCGATTGGCAGAGCAATATCCAACCATTGACAAGGCAGCTGTGGAAATCATCAACTTGCAGGCAATTCTGAATCTTCCCAAGGGAACGGAGCATTTTATCACGGACATTCACGGGGAATATGAGGCATTTTCACATGTGCTGAAAAATGGGTCTGGTTCTGTCAGAAAGAAAATCGACAGCGTGTTCGGGCACACACTGACACATGCGGATAAGAAATCACTGGCGACGCTGATTTATTATCCGAGAGAAAAGATGGACATTGTGAAGAAGACAGAACAACACATGCAAGACTGGTATAAGATTGTACTGTACCGGTTGGTTACACTCTGTAAAACGTTGTCTTCCAAATACACACGTTCTAAATTGCGAGAGGCATTGCCATCCAATTATGCGTTCGTAATTGAAGAGCTGATTACAGAAAAACCGGAGATTCTGGACAAAGAAGCCTACTACGAAACCATCATTGACACCATCATTCAGACGGAACGAGCAGAATCCTTTATCATTGCGCTTTCTGAGTTGATTCAGCGGTTAGCAGTAGAACATTTGCATATATTGGGGGATATTTACGACAGAGGGCCAGCACCACATAAAATCATGGACAAGCTGCTGCAATATCACTCGCTGGATATCCAGTGGGGGAATCATGATATTGTCTGGATGGGTGCTTCTGCCGGACAGCTTGCTTGCATTGCAACGGTATTGCGCAATTCTGCACGCTATGGCAATCTGGATGTGCTGGAAGATGGATATGGCATCAACCTGTTACCGCTTGCAACGTTTGCTATGGAAGCGTATCAGGACGATCCCTGCACGCAATTCCGGTTAGAAGAAAATGGGAAAAAATACAATTCAACGGAAACGGCATTGCATATGAAGATGCACAAAGCCATTGCCATTCTCCAGTTCAAACTGGAGGGACAGTTGATTGCAGCGCATCCGTCGTTTCAGATGGATCATCGACGGCTGCTGCATCATATCGACTATGAAAAGGGCACAATCGAGTATGAGGGAAAGACGTTGCAGTTGCTGGACACTTCTTTTCCGACCATTGATCCGGCTGACCCGTATCGGCTGACAGAAGCAGAACAGACTGTGATGGAACGGCTACAGAGTGCATTCCTACATTGCGAAAAACTGAAACGTCACGTCAAACTGTTGCTGCATCACGGCAGTCTCTATAAAGTATGCAATGGCAATTTGCTTTATCACGGTTGTGTGCCGATGGAGGAAGACGGTTCTTTCCGGCACGTGAATATCTACGGGACAGAATATGCCGGAAAAGCACTATACGACTGTCTGGAAAGCTATGTCAGAAAAGCATTTTTTGCAGTCGATACCGTAGAACGAGAAAAAGGGAAAGATATCCTGTGGTATATCTGGACGGCAAAAGATTCTCCACTGTACGGTAAAGACAAGATGACAACGTTCGAGCGATATTTCCTATCGGAAAAAGAGACACATCAGGAACAGAAAAATGCCTATTATCAATTCCTCAACGACGAAACAGTCATGAATCGTATTTTAGAGGCGTTCGGTCTGGGCAACGATGGGCATATTGTCAATGGACATGTGCCGGTGTTGCAGATTGCAGGGGAAAGCCCTGTGAAGTGTGGCGGTAAGGTGATGATTATTGACGGCGGATTTTCGAAAGTCTATCAGGAAAAAACGGGCATTGCCGGTTACACCTTGATTTATCACTCTCGTGGCATGATGTTGGTGGCACATGAGCCGTTTACTTCGACAGAAGAAGCCATTCAGAAAGAGACTGATATTCATGCTGATCGCATTTCTGTCATGGCAGCACCGAG
>CAYNPC010000094.1:0-6298 GCA_964399025.1 uncultured Ruminococcus sp.
AAAACCACTGCGGCAGCTCCTGCGTATGACGTTGCTGACGGCTCTGCTATTTGCGATTCTGCTCTATGGTATTATGTATTTTTTCAATGCGCCGATTGTCTCCCTCTACAACACGGATGGCAATCCAACCTTGCAGGATATGGCAGAACGTGGCATCCGGATTTATTTTCTGGCGTTTTTCTTTGTTGGTGGCAACGTCACCGCTTCTACTTTTTTCAGTGCGATAGAACGTCCCGCTTTTTCCCTCTGCATATCCCTGCTCCGGAGTGGGATCGTACTATTGCCACTTGTTTTTTGTTTTGCAGCGATATGGCATTTGCGTGGTATCTGGGCATCCTATCCGGTCACAGAAAGCATCATCTGTCTATTCGCCTATACTATTATAATATATAATATAAGGAGGAAGATTTCATGAAAAACGAAATCGAAAAATTGCAGGCAATCATCCGTTCTGCCAAGCGCATGGTGTTTTTCGGCGGTGCTGGCGTTTCGACAGAAAGTGGGATTCCGGATTTCCGGAGTCAGGATGGGTTGTACCATCAGAAATACGATGTCCCGCCGGAGACGATTCTCAGTCATTCTTACTTTTTGCAACACACGGCTGCATTCTATGATTTTTATCGGGACAAGATGATTTGTCCGACGGCGAAACCCAACGCTGCGCATCGGAAGTTGGCGGAGCTGGAGCAGAAAGGCATTCTCTCCGCCATTGTCACACAGAACATTGACGGTCTGCACCAGATGGCAGGGAGCAAAACCGTTTATGAACTGCATGGCAGCGTACATCGGAATTTCTGTCAGAACTGTGGAGCGGCATATGATGCTGCGTGGATTTTGCAAACAACGGGTGTGCCACATTGTCCGGAGTGTGGTGGTGTGGTGAAACCGGATGTTGTATTATATGAGGAATCCCTGCCGGAACAGACCGTAGAAGATGCCGTAACAGCGATTGCAGAAGCAGATGTTCTGGTAATTGGTGGGACATCGTTGGCAGTTTATCCGGCAGCCGGTCTGCTTCGCTATTTCAGTGGGGAACATCTGGTGGTATTGAATCGGGATGCAACACAAATTGACCGCCGTGCAGAGCTGTGCATTCGAGAAAAAATCGGAGAGGTGCTTTCACAGATTGTAGTGTCTTGATGTTCTTTGTATTATACGGTTTCAATATATGTATTTTTTGATTTTTCTGCAATATGTCTAAATATCTCGTTTCTATTTAGCACGATACTTAATTTTTAAAGAAAATTTTTCTTATCTCTTGACAGTACCCCCCCCCGTTGGGTATATAATGTAATTATCAGGATAGACATGTTCTGATAATGATGTTATGTTGTAACTAAGTCGGTAAAACATCTGGGGGTGTTATTATGAAAAAGAAAAACCTAATCGCACTACTTTGTGCAACCGCAATGATTTTACAAGCAGCACCTGCTGTCTCTGCCAGCGACCTTTCCAGTGTGGATGCAAACGCAGTTGTTTCTGCAATTTCTGGGACAGCCGGACAGGAAACAAACTGGAGCTATGAAAACAGGGTGTTGCGCATCAACGGAACAGGAGCTGTCGAAGCGACATCTGATTTTGATGCGATTCGTTCTACCTGCACACGTTTGATTCTGTCCGATACCGTCACCAGCATCGGTGCATCTGCTTTTTCCGATTTCACATCGTTGGAAAGCGTTACCATCCCTGCTTCCTGCACGGCGATTTATGCAGATGCCTTTGCAGGCTGTAGCAATCTGAAAGAAGTGACGTTCCTCGGCTATGGAAATACTTTTGAGGACACTGCCTTTGCAGATTGTTCTGCGGATTTGACATTTTATGCGTATGCTTGCAGTTCTGCACAATATGCAGCTGTCCGCAATGAGATTCCTTGTGTCTTGCTGGATGAAGAAACTTCCGGTGTATGGGGTGACATCACATGGGAGCTGACAGATGATGGTACACTCACCTTGCGTGGAACAGGGACAATGCCATCCATCGACTACACCAGCATTCCATCTATTTACACGCCGGAATTTGATCAGGACGGCACGTTCACATACTATCCGTGGACGAAATACCGTGCCGCTACAAAGAAAATTGTGATAGAAGATGGTGTGGAGAATCTGCCAATCGGTGCATTCGCATATTTCTATCAGTTGGAATCTGTGACATTCCCGACTACACCAATTTCCGTTGACAGTTATGCTTTCTATGCCATTGGGCATGATATCGCAGTTGGCAATGTGAAGTTGCAGAAATTCACGATTCCGGAAAATGTAACGTTGTCCGGTCGGGATATTTTTGCCGACAGCAATTATGCAGAAATTACGCTGTGTGCGGATCGTTACAGTCAGGCGTTCTACTATGCAAAATTATATGGCTACTCCTTTGAAGAAACGGGCATTGCAGACGGCATTGTAACAAGTGGCACTTGTGGCGAAACTGCAACTTGGGAATTTGATTTCAATAGTGGAACGCTGTACATCAATGGTACAGGCGCAACAGAACCAATTCCAGCAAGCGATATGAAAGCATTTTCTTCTCTTATCAATAAAATTGTGTTCGGGGAAGGCATTACAGAAATCAATCGGGTCAGCAGCGCAAGCATGAATGTGAGAACGCTGGTCATTCCGGATGGTGTGACTACAATTGGTGCATCTGCATTCTCTACTTGCTCCGGCTTGACTTCTGTCACCATTCCAGCCAGTGTCACCTCCATTGGAAAACGTGCATTCCGGACGACTGATGACGAGGTACTGACGATTTACGGTTATGCAGGTACAGAAGCAGAACGTTACGCAACGGAAAATGCAATTCCGTTTTCGTCCCTTTCTGATGATGCAACTACCATAGTTGGCGATGTCAACGGCGATGCCGTGGTAAATCTGACAGATGCCATCACGATGAACAAGTATCTGGTTGGTTCTGCGGAACTGACCGAGCAGCAACTCAAAAATGCAAACTGTGACACCACAGACGGCACGGCTACCGTGGATGATAGCGATGTATCGGCTTTGATGCGCTATCTGGTGCAACTGGAAGACGATTTGCCAGTGACAAATGGATGAAAATAGAAACATTAAGATAAAAAAATCGACTGACGGTTTCTGCTGTCAGTCGATTTTTTTGTTATGCGATAATTTGTTCCCATTCCGGCTTTAGACCGGCACATTGCATTGCATAGTACGTCAGAATCGCAACTGCATCTTCTATCGTCAAAGTGCCATTCTGGTCAACGTCCGCTGCTGTAAAGCGTGCGGCGTGTTGTGTCGGATCTTCATTCAATACCATATCCAATCCAGCTGACTCGTTGGCATAATATTCCAAAACGGTGCAGGCATCTTCTACAGAAATCTGGTTATCTCCGTTGGCATCCCCACGCAGACAAGTTTCCGCCGTCTCTGCTACCTCAAATGTGTACAACGCAGAACAACGCCCGTTGATGCCGTAATAGCCACTCTTCCCTGTTGCGCTCAGTTCCGCAGAAGAAAGCCACGCTACACCATTTTCTCGATCTGTCCACACAATGTTGCTCGCTCGCGCAGAGGTCTGTGAAGAATCCAACACCAGATATTGATCCGTATCGGCGTTATAATCGACAATCGCAATCCAATGTCCCACGATATTGGAGCACACCGTTCCGCCATTCCGCACAAACGCCAACGCTGTTGTCGCACTGCTTGTCAACTGCGAAAATGTCATATTGCCATAAGATTCACCATAGGTTTTGGCGACTGCTGAGAAAAAGCCCGTCGTTACGCCATCCGTTCCAACAACCCGATAGCCGTTGTCCAACGCAAATTGTGCCAACACGCCGGGATTGATGAACTGCCCTGTTTTGTAATAAATGGTATTCACAACGGACAGCAGGCTGCACCCTGCCAACCCAACGGTATTGCCTGTTTCGGTGCCACGATTCCACGGATAGTCACACCAGTTTTCCTCTTCTGGCAAATAGCGTTCTCGCTGTATTTCCGCACCGGCTTCCTCACTCTGCTGCCAAGCAATCGGTGAGGGAATGGTTTCCGCAGCGGAAACGGAAAACGACTGCAACGATACGAAAACAAGCAAAATACTCAGCCAGATACAAAAGACTGACCGATTGATTTTCTTGCAAAACGACATTTTCTTTCCTCCTATGTTGTATTTTTCCTATCAATTTCTCTATATTATACCACATAGAAAGGAAAATGTAAAGTCGATTTTTGTTTTATTCTTCGCTTTCGCTGTCGCTCTGCAAATTTACTACTGTCATATCACTTCCATCCACCATCATATAAAGATTGTCCATTTCGTCCGCATTCATCGCAAATGCAACGGTGGCTTCCGCACTTTCTCCAGCACGCAAAATCAAATTGTTTTTTGTGTGGTTGCTTTCCGTCCAGAAGAGGAAAAATTCCTTGCCATCATAGTTCAGATCGCAGCTGTTATTGTAAAAATAATCCTCCGCATCCGTCTCTTCTTGGCATGGCGATAAAATTTCGCCGTTTTCACCCATCTGAAACAGATAGGGGCAGACACATTCTTCTATGGATTTTGTGCCGTTATTGGTGTAAGTCAGGTGGAGCACAATCACTTTTTGTGTCTTGGTTTCCTGTTTCCAGACTGCATCCAATGTGTTCACGCCATCGCCAACACGATACCAAGTGCGGATATTGTCTACAATTGTGCCGTCCTCTTTTTGGAAATCCTGATAATCTCTGTCCAGTCCGATGCAGTCAACAGATGGCAAATCGCCAAAATCATCCTGTATCGAAATGCTATCCACTGTCATCTGTGCGGTAGCAGCGCCCATATTATCCGTGACCGGAATGGTTTCTCCTATCTCATATGTGTTATATTCGATAGAATCCATTTCTGCGGAATCTTCCTCTCCGTCATCATTTATTTCCGTTTCCTCCGCCACCCATTCGCCGGCGGTTTCCGTGTCAGATGGGGTCAAAGACAGATTTTCCACAATTTGTTCCAGTTCATCCTCCGTCATACCCGTTGTCGCAAACAATTCCGCTGCATAATTGGTGTCAGTAAAGGCAACCCAAACGACTTTATCAAAACAAACTCTGTTGCCATTCATCGTGGTGTCCCGTTGGAGAAAGAAGACCTGATTTCCATGAATTGTCTCTGTGCGCTGCGAAATGATGTTTTTATTTTCCACTTCCAGACAATTTTCTCCGTCCTTCACCTTATAAAAGCAGACCGTCACGCTACGTTGTTCGTCTTGCGCATCATGATACTTGAAACCGTCGTCATCCGCCGCAATTCCATCCGGCATCCAGCCAACCTGCAACGCCATAATTTGGCTATCCTGCGTTTCTCCCACATCTATCAGCACATTCTGCTGATAATTGCTCTTTGGTTCGAGAGAAGCACGATACATGCGACTCGCTGCATAGGCAGAAGATGGTATCACGACAATCGCTGCCAGAACTGCTGCCGCAATCATCATCGGCTTTTTCGCTTTGATCTTTCTTTTTGCCATCATCATTTCCTCCATGTCTTGTTTTTTTCTTTCGTAACGTGCAGAAAAAATGTGCGGTTCTGCATGTGGAGAAAATGCGTCACTGACAATCTGCTCCCAATTTTTCGATTCATCCGAAGATGAAAAATTTCTTTTCATGCGCTTTTCCTCCTTTTTGTTTCCAGATCGTCTTTCTGGCACGTTCAAATCGTTTGCGAACGGTGCATTCTTTCATAGAAAGTTGCTGTGCAATCTCCCGAAATGGCAACTCTACTTCGCAACGCAATCTCAGAATCTCACGATCTGTTTCCGATAATCCTTCCAAAAACTGTTCTGCTGTTTCTTTTTGTTCGATATCTGATAAAAATTGTTCCACCTCATTTGTTTCGCTTGGAATTTGCAGCACATCTTCCGCTATTCCAACCAATCGTTTTGCTTCTTTTGCGTTTTTCCGATATTGATTGATGGCAGTATTGCGCACAATCTGAATCATAAATTGTTTCGTTTTCGGGCTTTCTACTTCTGCAATTTTGTCGATATGCCGAATCACCTTCAGAAAAGAATCGGAGACAGCATCTTCTGCCTGTTCTGTATTGTGTAAAATTGCGTATGCAATCCGATACATTGGCTGTTCGTACTGCTGATAAAGCTGCTGCAATTTTTCTTGATTTTCCTGTAACGTCGCCATGCAATCACCTCTTTTTTTGTTTTTGGACGTCCTACTTATTATAACAAAGCAGCAACCGTTTTTGTGACAGAAAAAAATCACCCCTGTATAAAAATACAGAGGTGATTTTCCCCACAAAAAGAAAGAAGGCGAAACATAAGTTTCGCCTCAGATGAAGCCGGCGTCTACCA
>CAYNPC010000095.1:0-6216 GCA_964399025.1 uncultured Ruminococcus sp.
AACGAATACTTCAATTTTTCTTTTTCTCATTGTTGGAATGACACAGCTGATGGACTGTCGGCTGTGTCATTTTACATATGTGGGAAATTTTTTTGGCATTTTGCATTTCTACTTGACAGATTGTTTACAACGTGTTATAATTATCGTAGTTGCAGATTTGCAATCATAACCAATTGCGAAAACAAAGGGAGGATGAATTTTAATGAAAAACAGAAAAGCTTGGAAAGCCATCGCAGCCGCTGCGGTTCTGACAATTGCGTCTATGACGCTGCCAGCTACGACGGTTTCCGCAGACGAAGCAAGTTGCGATGTTGTGGTTCTGGGTGATAGCATCAGCACCGGTTACGGTCTGGCAGAAGGATCCCTGTCCTATGTGACATTGCTGGATCGTTCGATTACGACTTCCAAAAACGTGCAGAATTTTGCACAGGATAAATTGACAACGGCAGGGCTGCTGGAGATGTTGCAGACCGATACGACGGTACAGGAAGCTGTTTCCAGTGCCGATGTGATTCTCGTTTCCATCGGTGCAAATGATGTTTTGCAGCCGATTCTGGACAACGATGTCATTTCCCTTGAGGACTACAGCAGCATTACCGAACTGGCAGCCGCTGTCAAGGCAAATATGATCGCCTTCCAGAAATACCTGATGAACAACATTCCGCCGGCAGTTGCAACCGCCAATGAAAACATTGACAGCATCATCACACAGTTGAAGAGTTCCAACAGTGATGCACGGATTGTTTTCCAGACAGCGTATGATCCGGCAAGCATCGAAAATGATACCACCGGATTGTCACAGAGTTCCATCAGCGTGGTCAATAACTTCTCCAGTGGTCTGGTTTATCAGTTCTTGGAAGGCAGCCTGAACGGAAACACATTGGTTCCGGTCGGTCTGAACCAGAATATCCGGAATCACAGCGACGAAATCTACGTTGCAGATATCTACGCTGCATTTCATGGGCATGCGTGGAAATATACGAACATCTCCAATGCGGACATTCATCCGAATGCCATCGGGCATACGTTGATTGCAGAGACCATTGCCAATACCGGCGCACTGGATTGGTGCATGGGAGATGTGCTTCTGCCACAGGGTGACGTGGACAACAATGGCATCATTGCAGTCGAAGACGCTGTCTCTGTTCTGACAGAATATGCACGGATCAGTGCAGCACTGGATAGCGACATGATCGCAACACAACAGCTCGCTGCGGATGTCAATGGAGATGGTACTGTTGGGGTTGAAGATGCTGTTGGCATCCTGACGTACTACGCAAAACAGTCTGCTGGTTTGCAGCCGTCTTTCTCCTGATGTACTATTATAATGCCTATGTCTTTCTGATATCGTGTTGATATCGTTCTGATTCTAAATGATTCCAAATCGTCCTTGCCGTCCGGTTGAGGACGATTTTTCTGCAAAAATGCCGGAAAACAAGCGGAAATCTGTGCTTTTTTTACTTGTTCGACACTTTAACGCTCTTTTCCGGTTGCTATCATAAAGTTATCACAATAAAGCGTATAATAATAAACATAGAGAAAAACAACGGATAACGATGACATATCACATGCTCATTTGCGAATTCGCTTTGCGTAGAAAGGATGATTTTCATGTACGAACAAGAACGGGATCCTATGCAGCAGGAAAATAATACAACTGGCAATCTGCCGGAAAACAACAGACAGCCGGAAGCTGCATCCTATCGTGTGACACCGGCAGAGGATACGGTGGCAAACAACAACATGTCTGCTGGTTATCATTCTGCAAACAGTTACACGACTGGGCAACCAACTGGAAACACAACGGATTATACCACTGGCAACACCAATCCGACCGGTTACACAACCGGCAGTGCGACGGGTCATACAACCAGCACCCCGACGGGTGGGCAGCCAACGAACAACAGTGCGCAGCCGGGATATAGCTACGTGAACTATTATTCCAACCCGAATGCCCCGACACAGGTTTCCGGTAGTAGTGGTATGTCACCGAAAAAGAAAAATCACTTCTGGATGAAGGCAGTGGCATTCGTTGCAGCAATGGTGGTTGTTTCTGCCGCTTCCATCGGCATTTCCAACAGCCTCCAGAATAAAAACAACAATCTGGTTTCAACCAACGAGAGCAGCCAGAGCACAACCGTTTCGCCGGATGACAGCAGTCTGAACAGCGATGATGGCGAAACCGCCGATGCGGATGCAACCGATAGCGATGCAGCTGCCACAGCAAATGATACAAATAGCAATAACAGCGTAGCAGCAGAAAGCTGGATTGAACTGGCAGCTGGTTCGGATGCAATGTCCGTCAGCGATATCATCAAGAAAGTTACCCCGTCTGTTGTTGGTGTACAGGCAACCTTCCAGATGCAGAACACCTACAACAATTACAGCTATGGCTACGGTTATGGTTATGGCATGTTCGGGGACAACAGCAATAATAACAGCAGCAGCACCATGACTGGTGTTGGCACAGGTATTATCATGCGGGAAGATGGCTACATTGTCACCAATGCGCATGTCATCTACGATTCCGATTATGGCTGCGGCGAAGCAACCGCTGTTGAAATCCGGATGTCCGATGAGGAAACCACCTACGATGCACAGATTGTTGCATACGATGTGGAAAGTGATATTGCCGTTCTGAAAGTAGACCAGACCGGTCTGACCGCAGCGGAATTTGGCAACAGCGACGATTGCGAAGTCGGCGATATGGTCGTTGCCATCGGTAACCCGTTGGGACTGGAATTGCAGAACACTGCAACTTGCGGCATCATCTCCGCTATGAACCGCCAAGTTACCATCAACGATAAGACCATGACCTTGATTCAGACCGATACCGCCATCAATAGCGGTAACTCCGGCGGTCCGTTGATCAACAGTGCCGGTCAGGTAATCGGTATCAACTCCGCTAAGATGTCTTCCAGCGTTTCTTCCGACAGTGCAACCGTTGAGGGAATCGGCTTCGCCATCCCGATGACAGAAGCACAGGAAATCGTCAACGACCTCATCAACTATGGCTATGTCACCGGCAGACCGCAGCTTGGCATTACTTGTCAGGATGTTTCCGAAGCCGTTGCACAAGCATATAATATGCCAATCGGTGCTTACATCATCAGCGTGACCGAAGGCGGTGCCGCAGATGAAGCCGGTTTGCAGGCAGGCGATATCATCACTGCCATCAACGACAATGAAATTTCTACCACCGAAGAGTTGAACAATTACAAAAATGAGTTTGACGCTGGAGATACTGTCACATTGACCATTGTCCGGAACGGACAGGAGCAGCGTGTAGACGTTGTTCTGAAAGAAGTGACACAGAATCAGCAATCTTAAACTTTTTGTAAATGTTGTAGTCTCCTTGCAGCAGGAAATTTGCCTGCCAGCCGGAGTATAAATTCGCTTTCTTCATACATTCTCCTTATTATTTTTCCAACATGGACAACCCACAGAGATTTTTCTGTGGGTTGTTCGTTTGCTGCAAAAAATTTTTTTGGTTCTTTCAGAGTGCAATGGCTCACATTTCACACGGTGTACACAAAAATTTGCCCTTCAGACGGTCGGAAATCCGAGAAAGCGGATAGAAATTGTGTAAATATCACAAATTAAGACAAAAATTCCATGCAATAATTTTAAAAAAATTGGAGCAATGGACTTGACAAGCTCGTGAAGATGTGTTAAAATACTTTATGTAAATCGTTTACGGTGGCCTATGCACCCTGCCGTAGATGATAAAATGCGGCAGGCACTCATGGAACGTCCGGTTATCGGTTCTGCGAAAGTCCGGTCATTGGTGTGAAAAAAACAGGACAGTTATGGTGGGGGAAATGAAGACCGCACGAACGCAATCACGCCTGTGCGTCACGCTTGTACGCATCAAAATAAATGAAAGAAGAGAGGTAGAAACGCAATGAAGAAAGCTTTTAACAGAGTCGTTGCATTGGCAGCTGCATTGCCGGTTGCACTGACACAGGGTCTGGCAGTAAGCGTAAACGCCGAGGTTGCAGACACAGAGGTATTCAGCATTGAGAAGATGCTCTATATTGATCCGTCTGAAACAGAATCTGATTGGGGTACAAGAGTTGAGAGTGCTCTGATTCAGTCCACTGGTGTGACCCGTACAATCAGTGTAGACGAGATGCTGAACGCTTCGGGTCTTTCTGAGAAGAACGCAAGCTATTTGCAGAAGGTAAAGGATTGCCTGATTGGAGATCCGGTTGCCACCGTAAATAACGGCGTTGTCACCATCCAGGGAGACATTGATGTTACTGCTTACGTTACCACGAATGTCATCAACAAGGTCAAGGAGGAATTGACCGAACAGGGTGCAGGTTCACTGATTGACGACATTGATTTCGGTATCGTGGAGAAGAAGGGTACTTACACTGTCACAATTGACGGCAACGGTGTTTCTGACACCAAGACCGTAACGGGTAGTGCAGTATTCGTTGACGAAGACGGTAACACCGTAACACCGGGAAATGCGAAGGCATATCTGACAGGTGTTTTGCAGGATCTGAGTGTAGATATCACTTCCAAGGCATCTTCTGCTGGTCTGGAAATTGATCTGACTGATCTGGTAAAGACATATCAGAAGAAGATCGACAAGGCACAGTCCTTCATGGAAGAGCTGTTCACACAGAGCTACGATGAATCGTTCGCAGATGCTGACAGCTTCTTTGCATGGGCACAGCAGGAATTCTACACCAAGACAACACGGTTTGATGTACCGGGTAGCGTTGCAGATCTGAACAATTACAGCGATCATCTTGATTGGGTTGTCAATGAAATCAACGCCGCTGTTTCCAGCGCAAACGTCAATGTAGAATTGGATCTGTCCATGGATGACGTGGTTGCAACCCTGAATGAAGCATCTGACATCACATTCCAGGCGGATGGCGGTGTTTACACCGTTACATTCCAGGTACCGGATGCAGAGGCAGCAGACGTTCAGGCATACTACGAAGCACAGAATCCGGATAAGGATTATGTCACTTCCTACAAGGTTGTAACACTGGAAGGCAATCTGAATGCAAACAGCGTATACTTCGATGTTGTAAGAATCATCGAGGACAAGGACAAGGAAGAAACGACAACAACGACAACGACAACAACAGAGGAAACCACAACAACCACAACGACAACAACAGGTGATACAACTGACAGTGGCGAAGAAACCACCACAACAGAAGAAACCACAACGGTTTCTGGCGGCGAAGAAACCACCACAACAGAAGAAACCACAACGGTTTCTGGCGGTGAAGAAACCACAACGACAGAAGAAACCACAACCACAACAGGCGATACAACTGGTAGTGGCGAAGAAACCACCACAACCACATCTGATACAACACCGGCTCCGGTTGGTACAACAACAGTTGAAATCGAGGTTAATCCGACCAACTTCTACTTCTCTGTAGATGAAAACGAATTTGACCCGTCTGCACTGTTCACCAAGTTCGATGTTGTCGATGAAGAAGGTACCCACTTCAATATGCTGTCCGCAGAAGGCGCAGTTTCCTTCAACGGTGCAACACCGAAGAGCGTTTACGACGAAGCAGGCGCAGCATATTGCGTAACAGAAGTACAGGCTTACTTCACAAATCCGTTTGATGCAGATGCAGAAGCTGTTCCGGTTGCAATCAACCCGACTGTTTACATCGGTGTCAAGGGTGACGCAGACCTGAACGGTGACGTTAGAGTCGAAGATGCTGTTGAAATTCTGATCTACTATGCACGGTCTTCTGCTGCATTGAATCCGTCATTCAATGACGATGCAACACTGAACCAGCTGGCATACTTCCTGGCAGATGTTGATACAGAATCTACACTGGGTGCAGATGATGTTGCAAGCAACAAGCTCATCAGCGTAGAAGATGCAGTAAACGTTCTGACTTACTATGCACAGACCTCTGCTGCATTGAATCCGCTGTGGACTGATGTTGTTCCGTCTCTGACCAGTCTGGAAGGCTCTATCTGGTACGTAGGATAAGAAGAAACACACAGGTAATGATGTGGTGCCCGTTTGCTGCGGGCGACGGGCACTGCATAAATTTATAATTTGAAAGGAAATAGAAAAATGAAGACTACATTCAAGAAGGCTCTGGCAGCTGTTTCCGCAGCTGCAATTGTGGCTACTTCTGCTGTTGCTTTCACAGCAGTTACTCCGGTTGAGGCTGCTGGTGAAACACTTTCCATTAGTTCCGTTGAACTGACTCTGGA
>CAYNPC010000096.1:0-6170 GCA_964399025.1 uncultured Ruminococcus sp.
AGTATGTACGGTGGGCTACATCGGAATTTACGCCTTTGGAGTGTTATACAAACGTGAGTAGATTGTAGAAATACAATTCAAAACGGACACGTTGAATAAGGAACAATCTCGATATGGGTATATCTGTCCATATTTTGAGTAGCAGGATTTGAATTATGTACAAAATTGCTTTTGTCATTCCGTGGTACGGAGAAAATATCCCCGGCGGCGCAGAAATGGAACTGCGGGAAGTCGCCGGTCATTTGCAGCGTGCCGGCACAGAAGTGGAAATCCTGACGACTTGTGTTCGGGATTTCAATGCCGACTGGAATCAGAATTATTACGCTGCCGGTACCGCAATGGTCTATGATATTCCAACCCGTCGCTTTCCTGTCCGGAAACGTGACACATCCGCATTTGACCGCATCAATGCAAAACTCATGCAGGGCAAACACGTCACCCAGCAAGAAGAAACGCTTTTCTTACAGGAAATGATCAACAGTCCCCTGCTATATGAATACATCGAAACACACAGCGATGAATATGATTTATTTATCTTTCTCCCTTATATGTTCGGCACGACGTTCCACGGCGTTCTGACGTGTCCGGAAAAAGCGGTCATGATTCCCTGCTTCCACGATGAAGCCTATGCGCATATGCGCACATTCCGGCAGACCTATATTAATGTGCGTGGCATGATTTTCAACTCCGTTCCGGAAATGCAGCTCGCCAACCGTCTATATGATTTGCAGGAAGTGGAACAGATTTGCACCGGTATCGGCATGAATACCAGCATTTCAGGCGATGCGGCAGCATTCCGAGAAAAATATGGCATTTCTGCACCATTCCTGCTGTACGCCGGCAGAAAAGACAGCGGCAAAAATGTCCACACGCTGCTGCAATATTTCGCAGAATACAAAAAACGCAATCCACAAGACCCGTTGCAGCTGGTGCTGATTGGCGGCGGCGAACTCGCCATTCCAGAATCTGTACAGGACAGTGTGCACGATCTCGGATTTGTTCCGGCACAGGATAAATATGATGCCATGTCTGCGGCACTGTTCCTTTGTCAGCCATCCAAAAACGAAAGCTTCTCTCTGGTCATTATGGAGAGCTGGCTCTGCGGCAAACCGGTTCTGGTGCACGCAGCTTGCGCCGTGACAAAGGATTTTGCACAACGTGCAGAGGGCGGTCTGTATTTCAACAATTATTTTGAATTTGAAGGCTGTGTCCGCTGGCTGGAAACCCATCCGGAAGCAGCAGAACAACTGGGACAGAACGGCAGAGAATTTGTTGTGGCAAATTTTGACTGGAATGTGGTGATGAAAAAATATCTCGCCTTTTTCCAGAAACTCATTGAAAAGGGGGAGAGACAATGAAACGAATTGCATTTGTCAATCAACGCTATGGCATGGAAGTCAACGGCGGTTCTGAATACTACACCCGATTGATGGCAGAACGCCTTGCAAAATATTATGATGTAGAAGTCCTGACCACAAAAGCACTGGAATATACCACGTGGAAAGACTGGTACGCCAGAGATGTGGAATCCATTCACGGCGTAACAGTGCGGCGGTTTTCTGTTCAGCAGGAACGGAGCGTGGATTTTGATTCCTACAACGCTGCCTATCTCGCAGAATGCGAACAGGGAAACTACAGCCTTGGCGTGGAGAAAATCTGGTTCGAAAAACAAGGTCCGTGCTGTCCGGCTTGCATAGAATTTATCCGGCAGCATAAGAATGATTATGATGTCTTTATCTTTGTGACCTATCTATACTATTTAACAGTAATGGGACTGCCGGAAGTCGCAGACAAGGCAATTTTCATCCCCACTGCCCACGAAGAACCTTATCTGCACTTCGAGAGTTTTGAATCGCTCTTTCAAATGCCAAGGGCGTATGTCTTCCTGACGGAGGAAGAACGGCTGTTGGTGCGGCGACAATTCAAGACAGCCGGTATCCCCTGTGATGTACTGGGAACGGGTGTGGACATTCCGGACTATCCACCGGAGGCAGCCTTCCGGCAGAAATACCGCATACAAGATCCGTATCTGGTATATGTCGGGCGCATTGATGAGGGCAAAGATTGTCCAACCTTGTTCCGCTACTTTATGGAATTTAAAAAACGCAACCCCAGCTCTCTGAAACTGGTGCTGATGGGAAAAGCCGTCTGCCGCATCCCCAAACATCCGGATATCATTCCGCTTGGATTCGTCTCCGAAGAAGACAAGTTCAGCGGCTTATCGGGTGCGATTTCTCTGGTGCTGCCGTCTCGTTATGAAAGTCTCTCCATTGCCGTGCTGGAAGCAATGGCACTCGGCGTGCCGGTGCTGGTCAACGGGCAATGCGATGTCCTGCGTGGGCACTGTGTCAAGAGCAACGGCGGTTTATACTACCGGAATTTCTTTGAATTTGAGGGCGCATTGACCTATCTCTTCTCCCATCCGGACATTTATCAGGAAATGCAGGAAAACGCTTATCAGTATGTACTGGAACATTATGATTGGGATGTCATTATTGAACGATTCCGTGTGATCATCGAAACCGTAATAGGAGGACAACACACAGAATGATGGGCATTACACTTTTCAGCTGCATCGGATTTCTGGCAGCCATCGGCTGTACTGGTCTTTATGACCGGAAGGGTTCTTTTCTAAAGCCCTTTGTCTATGGCACTGTTTTTTATGGGTTCTGTTATGTCCTCTGGAGCATGGTCTTGTTTGTCATCAATCAGTTTTCGTTATTTCGGGCTGTGCTCGGCACTGCCATCCTCTTGACCGTCCTCCTGCTCACCACCTGCCTGACCCTCCGGAAAAAACACGGCACATTGATCCGACTTCTCCACTGGGATACCAACATACAAACGGTCTGGATTCCACTTATTGTTGTTCTGTTGGGGCTGCCGTTGATTCTCACCAAAAACGAACTGTTCGGCATGGGACAGGATGAGGGTGTTTATCAAGTCGTCGCCATCAATCTGATGAACGGCTACACCGAACGACAACATGATTTTTCGGAATATTACACCCTCTCCGGCGCAGACCAGACTGCCTTTGCAGATGCCATTAAAAAATATCTGGTCGGCTACGACATCGCCTCCGCCAACTATCCGGAAACGGTCTATGACCGCAATGTCAGTACAGTCTCCGGCATCTATCACGGCATTCCGACTTATCCTGCCATGCTGGCATTGTTCGGAAAACTGTTCGGCGTGGAAAATATGCTGCATCTGGAAACGGTCATCTGGGTCTGCATGATTTTCCTGATTGCGTTCTTCTGCCAGCAGATGCAGTGGAAAAAATTGACGGAATTCATCGCCTGTGCCGTTTGTGCGATTTCGCCCGTCATTATGTGGGTGACGAAATCTTCCCTGACCGAATTGTTCCTGACGGTGATTCTGCTCGCATTCCTGATTCTGATTACCGTCCCCAATCGTTCCCACTATCTCTCGATTCTTCCCATTGCCGTTTTCGGCTGCTATCACGTTTCGATTTACACAATGGTGCCGCTGTTTGTCATTCTATATGGTGCGCTCTATCTCTTCCGACGGGAAAAGCAATACGCCATTCTGATGCATAGCACCATCGTGCTGTATCTCATCAGCTATTTCTCGATGCGGCATGTGCAGCCGTTTTACACGATGAACAATTACCGTTTCCTGTTCGTCGGCGGCATCACGGTTTTCAATATTACCAAGGTCGTAACCATTGTCAGCGTTGTTGCACTGGTGCTCAGTTTTGGCTATTGTCTGATACTGCACCGCAGGGCAAACACCTTTCAGGCAGCACAATTCCTGCAACAGGTTCAGGAAAAACGCTGGGTGAAAGTGCTGTTCTCACTCTTTATGCTGCTGCCGGTAGCGTATATTCTGGCAAAAGCCCTGATGCATTGCACACTGGGCGAACTGCGTTATCTGACACTGACCGGCTTCGCCATCCAGACAGGATTTTTCCTGCTGCCTGTGGTCTGCATCATCCTGCTGTTCCGCATGAAGTACGTATTGGAAAAGCCGGAACATCTGATTCTCTTCGCTATGTTCCTGTATTGTGTGCTGGTCTATTCCGCTTTCCTACGGTTCCAGATTGACTACTATTATTATTACGCACGCTATCTGGCACCGTTTATCCCGATTGCGGTACTATTTGCAGCCATGATTCTTGACAAGTGTAACTGGAAAGTCGGTGTCTCCCTGCTGACAGCTGGCGTTGTGGTGTTGGCACCATTTGACCGCTTTCTCGCAACGGCAAAAGATGATACCAGAATGGATTGGTCCATTCTGCTGGATTTGTCGGAAAAAGTCGTGGCGGAAGATTGCGTCATCGTAGATACAGACTTGATGGCTGCCCTCTATCTGCCCATCCGCAGTATGACCGGTGCGGCAATGTATCCGGAAGCGGAAGATGCCACCACACAGATTGAACAGCTCAGCAAACAGTATGATACGGTTTATTATCTGACCAATGATACTTCGATTCTACAGTACAGCGATTCGTATCGCTGCGTTTATCGCAACACCGCCCATCACAGTGAAGATGACCTGACCCAACACGGCAAGCTCTTCCCGTTGCCAACGGCATTCCTGCAATATGAAGAGCCAATCTGTCTCTATCAGTATACAGCGAACCGCTGGTCTTATCCGGCAGACGATTGCTATGAAACAGAATATGTCGGCTTCGGCGCACTGGAGGGAGACTTCTGTTGGTCGGTTGCTACCGATGCTTCTGTATTCTGCACGCTGCATCCGGACAATTACACCTTGCAGTTTGAAATGGGTTGCTCCATTCCACTGGAACAGCTTGGTGTAGAAGAACTGTCGTTCTCTGTTTATATCAACGATATGCTGGCCGGCGAACTGGTCATCAACGAAGAAAACAACGGCGGCACGCTGTCGCTTCCGGTTTCTTCTCTGCTGCTGAAAGACAACGCACAGAATCAGATTACGATTCACGGGAATCTCTGGAGTGCTTCCATTGTGAATGCCAATGACACCCGTCAACTCGGCTTTCCGCTGAAAGCACTGCGGTTTGTACAAGATGCATCCGAATAACCATCCACCATCGACAACCAAAAAGGAGGGCTGCATTATGATGCAGGTAGAAGTCAGACAAGGCGAACTGACACCAGACGAAATCCAGCAGTGCATTCTGCTCGTGAAAAAGCGGTGGGGCACACGCATCCAGTCCGATCAACGGCTGATTCTGGAGAAAATGGAAACAGAAATCCATATTACATTCGATCCGCCGATTGACCGTCAGGTGTATCGCAGCACAGATTATCTTGTAAACGATGTGCAGAAACTGAACAAAGGCAAACTGGCAGAACAGACAGAAAAAGTATCGCACATTATTGTTTGAGCAGACAAAAAAATCCGACAGACGTTTTCTGTCGGATTTTTGTTTCCCGAAAAAAAGTCCTGATACGAGACGTATCAGGAGAGGAAAGTAATAAATATGATAAAAACAAAAACAAGGGGAATTGGGGATTATGAAATCCATTGTCATGATAACATGGCAACATTGAAATAAACTTAAATTATGGCAGCCATACGGTTGTCTGTGAAAAAAAAGGAGTTTTTAAAAATGAACAGTATTGTATTTGATATGGATGGCGTTTTATTTGCAACAGAGGCATTGATTGACCGCATCTGGGCAGAAATGATGATTGCCCACAACATGCCGGAAATGATACCGGTGCTACAGGACTGCCGTGGCAGAAACCGTGCTGACACCTACGCTTTTTTTGCGGAGAACTATCCGGATTTTGATTATGCGTCGCTGTCGGACGAAAAGCGGGAGCGAGTGAATGCGGAACTGGATCGGAGCGGTATGCCGCTGATGGAAGGGGCAGAAGCCTTGTTACAGGCACTGCGTGCAGCGAACTGGAAGGTTGCACTTGCGACATCGACCAATCGGGAATCGACCATGCATCATCTGGAGCTGGCAGGGTTTGTGGATTACTTTGATGTCATCATTACAGGGGATCAGATTGCGCATGGCAAGCCACATCCGCAGATTTACCTGACCGCCTGTGCACAATTGCAAAGCCGTCCGGAAGAGACATACGCTGTGGAAGATTCGCCGAACGGCATCCGGAGTGCCCACGCTGCCGGTATGCAGGTCTTCATGGTGCCGGATCAGGTTGCCCCCACCGAAGAACTGCGGCAAATGGCAACCGTCCTGCCATCGCTTGTGG
>CAYNPC010000097.1:0-6081 GCA_964399025.1 uncultured Ruminococcus sp.
AGAAAAAGCGTGCACGATGTATGGGAGCATAATCGGCACGCTTTTGGTGTTTTATATTACTTTACAAATACCTCAAAGAACATCGGTGTATCTTCGTCTGACACAAATCGCATCAATTGTTGGTCAAATTCTTCCTGATTACGAGAAGATAAATAGGTAAAACCAAGTGACTGAACCCAACCACCTGCTATTGCATCGTGATGGTAGGTAATTGCTTCTGCGCCGTGATGACGTAACAAACCTGCTCCAGAGTTATTCAACAACATAATACGAATGTTGCCCTTTAATTGCTTATTCCAAAGCGAGTTCATATCGTAGAAGAAACTCAAGTCCCCAATCAGCAAGAAACAGAGCTGGTTACTAACACAAACCTGTCCCATAAAAGCAGATGCTGATCCATCAATTCCATTTGTTCCACGGTTACAATATGTCTCCACATTTTCAGGCAATGTGTAACTACAAGCAATACGAATCGTATTGCTGTTTGCAAGATGCAACAGAGAACCAGACGGTATCTTCTTGATGGTGTGATAAACTGCATATCTCTGCGTATATTCTTTCGGTACATCTGCTTCCAGCTTCTCATTCTGTTTCCACAGCTGGTAGTAAGATTTGTCTGCTACAATATCCCCTACCATCGCATTGAGACGCTTAAAGAACTTTGTTGGCGTACACTCAAAGATGCACCGAAGTTTTTTATACGGATCAGCCGGTACACCATTTGGCGCAACATCCCAGTGTTCAACTCGACCAGAACGTACAACAAAATCCTGTATCGTTGAAACATTTGCGCCGTGTACGGTAATTACGATATCCGGATGCAATCGGCTTACAAATTCCGGTGTCAGATTGGAAAGTGCCAGCATGTTATAGCAATTAATGCTCTTGCTACAAGATGCATTGGAAAGATTGTCAGTGCAAATAACGCAATTGAATCGTTTTGCAAAATTCTCCAACGCAACTTGCTCATCTTTAGAAAGGGCATGATATTGTCCATAAACCACAAGCACTTTAGATTTAGACAATTTTTTTACAGCCTGTTTCCACGGTGTACGGTCAGGCAACAGTGGATAACGAATGATTCTATCATAATGCACGTTATCCAAATTATAAGCCTCTGGTGAACGCTTGAAAATTGTTTTAATTGGCACATTGATATGAACCGGTCCTGGTGTGCGATGTGTTGCTTCCAGAATAGTTTCACATATCATGCGACGTGCTACAGCTTCACCAACTGCGCCCTCCATCGTCGGCAATGTCACAGAATGCAGACATACGGAACCAAACATATTATCTTGTGGTACCATCTGCTGTTCTCTTTGATTCAATAAATGCGGATATCGGTCAGCCGTGATAAAAATCAATGGGATATGCTGATAAAACGCTTCTGATACTACAGTCAGATAATTGGATGCCGCTGTACCAGATGTACAACAAACAACGACCGGCTTCCGTATTTTAGCTGCCAGCCCCAAGGCAAAGAATCCTGCACTTCGTTCATCCAACACATCGTGTGTCGTAAAACAACTGTTGGATTCAAAAAATTTTACTAACTGCACATGACGTGTGCCTGAGGAAAGTACAATATGACGAATGCCATAATCTCGCAGCAATGCTGCAATCATTTTGCATCTCTGTACATCGGATGGCAACGGCTTGGCTGGTGGTGCTGCTTTCGGTGTCAGTTTTTTCATCTGAATCCGTCTGTGCAATGCATCATCCAGCCACTGCATGGATGCTTTCTTTTTCTGCTCCAGTTTCTCTACAACTGGCGCATACGAAATGTCAAGTGCTTGTTGCTGTGTCATTGCAAGATACTTCTGCTGCATCTCCTTCGGAGAAGAAACCATCCGCTCCAACAATCCCAGTTCGCCCAACAAGAATGGAAAACGGCTGCCACCTCTGCGGTCATTTTTCATAACCAAGAAATTTTTCTGGAAAATGATAGAGAAGCAAGCACCGTGGAAGCTGTCTGTTAAAACAAACTTTGCTTCCTGAAAGCAGTACATCCATTCCCTCAGATTCGGATCATCCAAAATTTGTATATTCTGGTCATCAGCTGTCAGTCCCAATCTGTCACGCAGCTGCTGCATCGTATGCGGATCTTTATAACGAGGTTCATCCAGAATCACAGCAACCGGCAAATTGGACAGCTTCGAAACGTCCCGCAATGCCTGCACAAATTCTGGTGTCGGGTCTAACACATAGGAGAATAAAAATGGCGTTCTTGGGCAATGCATCGGATCTGCCTGCTTTGTCAATTCCTCGTATGCCGCAACTGGACATAAGAAAACAGGGTCATTGACAATCTTAGCAGCGATATCAAAATCCCTTTCACAAATGTCTCTGGAAAAATCATCCCGTACAGAAATTGCCTGAAAACGGTGCAGGTTCTTTCTCACGAGTTTTTTCTCTTCTTCTGGTCCAATAAACTGATTTGCACCGAACGAAGTACCATAAGAAATTTTGTTCTTGTCATCTGCCACAAAATCAAAATAATAGCTCTGCTGATACGGTTTCGACAGATGATAGTTCCACATCTGGTCAGAACCAATCAGGAATGTGTCAAATGATGCATTCAACTGGTACATTTCGTGCAAGCGCAGAAGTGGCGTAATCTCATACTGTTCAGAAGCAAACCGGAGCGGATGAGAACGACAAAGCTTGTTGACATCGACATTTTCACCCAACGGATTCCGAATCATTGCATACGTCAGGTTCATGGAATCCAGCACTTTGGAAAGTGCGTAGTATGTAGCCATACTGCCATAGTTGTTGCCGTACCATAAGCCATATACGGCAACATCATATTTCTTCTCCAATAGAATAACCTCCACTTTTTTATTTTGCTTCCGGCATGTTCAGATACCCACGCCAGAAAGATTCCGACTGCAAAGTCGAAGCGGATTGCTGATACATCTGTTCAATCTGCTTCCGGTTCTGCTTGTAATACCGCATAACACGCTGATGCCGCTGTTTCAGCTGCTGATACCGCTGCTTGTCACGCTTCCGCAGATAGGCTGTATGGTCAAATGGGCTGACTGCCAACACCTGCTCTGCGAAATATTCCTTTGTCGGATCGTCGAACCAGTCATAAGCAATCACAGCGGTTTTGTCCTTTTTCAAGCACCAATCCGGCAACTTCTGTCCGTTGTCCGTCACACGATACCACCACTTCTGCATCGGGGTCAGCTGCTTTTCTTCCTTCCGGTAAACGCTGTCAAAATCGACTCTCCCCTTGGTGTACACCAACTCAATCGGTCGCATTTTTTCATTCTTCGCAGCGTGCGATTTCATAATCTGTTCGCCTTGCGGTGTCTTCATAAACTCAGGGCCAGCACAGAATTCCTCTACCGCATCCAACAGCAAATCACAATTGTTATATGCCAGCCGGCACAGCTCTGTCTGATAGAACCCTTCAATTCGCTCGATGAAGTCGATATCCTTGCAGATGCCACTCATTGCCTGAATAATCAAGCTGTTTCTGTGTACCATGTACAATTCCAGATTGGCATTGAATTTATTGGCAAAGCCCTTGTGCCAGATACAAATACCATTCAGCGTCAGAAATTCAGCGTGATTGGCAACGGAAAATTCTACATCATCGCCACGGATAAACAGTGGAACTGGCAGATGCTGCCGGTCAATCTTCTTCACCGGAATACAACAATACCACCAACCAGCGTAAGAATCTTCGTGGAAGTCAACATCTTCGTCATTTTCAAAAACGCAGTCCCAACGGTGCA
The DNA here is from genome assembly GCA_964399025.1 of uncultured Ruminococcus sp. Classification (GTDB taxonomy): domain Bacteria; phylum Bacillota; class Clostridia; order Oscillospirales; family Ruminococcaceae; genus Ruminococcus_C. Next base: position 3,747 of record CAYNPC010000097.1, read on the forward strand.
TTTCCATAATGCGCTTGTTCGGACCATAGGAGCCGTCTTCGTGAACATAGCCAACATCTTCATGCTGCAAGTTCATCTGCTCAAAATAAAGCATTGCACCGCTGACATAGCGTTCGCTGTACTCTGGCTTGACCAGTGCCAGCAAAGAATAGGTGCGGATGAAGCTTTCTGGCAGCACCATAACGTCATCGTCCATCAACAGAACGTGGGTTGCCTCAAAATCCGTTGCGCTGATAGATTCCAGAATGCCTCTTGTGAAGCCGCCAGCACCGCCGACATTTTCGTTCGGATATACGTGAACATACTCGCTGTTAAATTCCTCTGGATCGAGTGTTCTGCCGTTGTCAATGATCCGCATCCGGATATGTTCTTTCGCCGGTTCATCGCTGTAGAACAGTTCCCGTTCCAGAATATCGACATTACGTGTGATGTAATCTTCTTTTTTGAATGTTGTTGTCGCAATGGAAATCCGGACATCGTTGATTTTGTCCTCCGGTACGACTGTTTCCCAACTGCCGCATTCCACCTGAAAGCGGAAATCCGGTGCTTTTTTGCCTTTCTTTTCTGCGGTTTCGATTTGCTTTCTCTCGTCCGCTGTCATCGGCAACACGTCAATCTGGAAGCCAATCACCTGCCCCTTGCTATCCTTCGGAACAGGAATTTCAATGTCAGTCAGTGTCTTGACGTTGAACAGTTTTGGCTCGTACATTTCCTTCTTAATGTCCCGTCCTTCCCGATAGTGACCGAACATCTGCAATTTGAATTTTCCCTTACAACGCAAGTGCAGATAGATGTCTCCTGCATTGGTGTACTTCTTCCATTTTCCAAGAGAGAAGGAATTGAAGTATGTGAAAAACTCCACGAAATCTCCCGGATTCAGGTAATAGGAAGAAGACAACGGCTCGTACTGCATTCTCGCCCCACGGTACATCATCCACCAATGCTCTTCCAGCTGCTGATTATAATGGAACAGCAGATTCTGAATTTTGAACTTTACATTTCTCATACCCTTACGCCCCTCACTTTCCGACTACCTGTGCAACCTGAGAAGCAGACGTTTCCTGCTCTGTTGCAGTTGGTGCTGCAATGCCAAGCTGTGTTTTCAGCCATGTCTCAGAATCCTGTCGCATCTGTGCCAATATCGCATTGACTTTCTGATACCGGATTGGTTTCCGGAACAGATATTCTTTTTTCTTCAGGTCATCCTGCAAAATCACCAGCCGTTCTTCCAGTCCCAGCGGCTGCAACAACGCCTGATACCGATACAAATCCGGCAAATCTACATTTGCCAGTACCACAAACGGCTTTTCAAACAACAGCGCAAAGCACATGCCATAATACGTATCTGTAATGACAAACTCGCTGTGAATCAAATAATGCAGCCAGTCATCCACTCGGATATGATAAGCCGGATCCAGACCCAACAACGCTTTCGACTCCGGAAACCGATTGATATCAATGAAATTCCGCAACGGGCTGTAATGATTTCCCAGCAGAATATCGTTCCCACGCAGCAGGAACTGTCGTTTCCGCTTGTCACAACATTCAATGTAGGAAAAAATAAAACTTTTCTCCCGTTCCACATTGTTGGCTGCGGACCGTGCAGCACAGTCTATGTAGAACTGTTTGTCGCACAGGAAAACCGGATCCAATACCATCTCCGGTGTAATGTGAAACAGATCCTGCAAAAGTGCAGATTCCTTGTACTCTTTCACAGAAATGCCGTTAAACTGCCGCAGCAGTCTACCGCAGTCATTGCGCTGCTCCCCTTCTGCCGTAAATTCTCCACCAAAGCAAGTTGCATATGCAATTTTCTTCTGCTCTGCTGGCACATCCTGAAGAAAATAGTACCGTCCGGTCTGTTCTCCCACAAGATCGTAATTCCAGACAACGTCTGACCCAACAACGTGTGTTGTGATATCTTCTTTCAGAATTTGTGCATCTGCTTCGTTGTCAAAAACCTCCAGAATCTTGCAGTTCTGATATGCAAACAGTCCAGCAACATTGTCTTTTTCTGCATAATGTGCACTCCAGAGTGCAGGATGCTTCTGCAACAGCACCGGATGTTTTCCGTACTGTTCCAGCGTTTTATACAGCGCACATGCCGTCAGAATACTCCCGTAGTTCAAGCCGAACCACAGCGTATAGACAGCTGTGTCATACGAAATACCATTATTTTCCATGTTGTTCCATTCTCCCTGTTGGTTTTCCATAAAGTTTCCCTTCATGCCTTTCTTTGCTCCCTTGCAAAATGTAAACGAATTTATGATAGCGTAAAAACTCATAAGATGCAAGCTTTTTTTCGCTGTAAACACTTGATTGATCTTCCATATTT
>CAYNPC010000098.1:0-6057 GCA_964399025.1 uncultured Ruminococcus sp.
ATATTACGCTGCAATATCCCCGTTCCGGCGATCATCTCTCTGCTGTTATGATTGCCGATCTGGACGGCGACCAACAGGACGAAGCCGCCGTGTTCTATCGGAAAGAAGGCACGTTGACCGCTGAAAATGCGCTGCGTATCAACTTGTTGGATCAGGTGGATGCGAAATGGACTTCCGTCTGTGATTTGCCGGCAGAAGGCGCAGAAGTAGACCGTGTCCTTGTGACAGAAATCGGCGAACAGGATCGTCTGATTGTCGGCTATGCACAGGTGGATCAGTCGGAAAAAGCACTGGTCATCTACGACTATGCGGACAACAAGTTGCAGAAGAATTTTACCGTCTCCTATTCCGATTTCGAAGTTACCGATCTGGACGGCGACGACGCACAGGAACTGCTGGTGCTGCGTGCAGCAGAAGCAGACCGCAACGCTGAAGCTGCCGTCTATGTACCGGATGCGCTGGGGAATTATAACCGCTATGCCCGCACACTACGGGAGAAAATCACAGAATACAGCCAGATTCTCTGCGGAAAAACACCCAGCGATGACATCGCCATCTATCTGGATGGCGTTGTCGGCGCAACCACCATGCAGACGGAAATCCTGCGCTTTGACGGCACAAAATTATCTTATTTTTCTGCCGCCAGCAACAACGACAACCAGACTGTGCGCCCCATCGGCTGGCTCACAATGGACATTGATCAGGATACCATACCGGAAATTCCGGTACAGGCATTGTTCCCCGGCTATACCGAAACCGATGCCGACTTAATCCGGATGACCTGCTGGATGACCATTGCACAGGATGGCACATTGCAAGAAAAATATCGGGGATACTACAGTCTGGGAGACGGCTACGCCTTTCAACTCCCCCCCGCTTGGTGTGATACCGTCACCGTACAGAACGACCCCCTGACGGGTGATCTGGTTTTCTACCATTATAATGGCGACCGTACAGAAACCATGCCGGAGCTGATGCGGATTGCGGTCGTGACAGATGTTGCCAGCCGGGACAGCCGGTTGGAAGAAGGCTATCAGCTTCTCTACTCCAAAGGCAACGCCTTCTATTTTATCAAGATACCGGAAAGCACAGATGAACTGACACGCTCTGTCGGTGATCTGCTGGGATATTTTACATTTGTATCCTGAGCAGAAGAAAGGAGAAGAAAACGCATGAAGCGAATTCTGGTCTGTGAAGACGAAGATGTCATTCGTGAATTTGTTGTAATCAACCTGAAACGGGTCGGCTATGAAGTACATGATGTCAATTGCGGCGAAGCGGCACTCCGTGCCTTTGATGCTGCCAATGGTGATTTCGATATTGTACTGCTGGACATTATGATGCCCGGCATGGATGGCTTTCAGGTCTGCAAGGAGCTGCGGAAACGAAGCTCTACCATCGGCATTATCATGCTGTCTGCACGCACACAGGAGATGGACAAGGTCAACGGTCTGATGATTGGCGCAGATGACTATATCACAAAGCCATTCTCCCCTTCTGAATTGACAGCAAGAGTCGATGCCATCTACCGCCGTGTCTATATGAGTGTGGTCGGCGACAAGAAGAAGAAAAAAACCGTCCTGAAAAGTGGACCGTTTGTTCTGAATCTGGTCAACCGCACATTGCAGAAAAAGGAAAAAATCATTGAGCTGACACAGATTGAGTATCAGATCATGGAGTATTTTCTGAAAAACAAGAACACCGCCCTCGACCGTGCCAGCATTCTGACACACATCTGGGGCAGCGAGTACGATGGCGATGACAAAATTGTCGATGTCAATATCCGCCGTATCCGTATGAAAATCGAAGACCAGCCCTCTGCTCCACGATATATTACAACGATCTGGGGATATGGCTACAAATGGAATGATCCGGATGACCGATAAACAGCAAAAACGGCATGGACCGTTAAAAAATACGATCACAACCCGTTGGCTGGTCAGCAATCTGGGGGTTGTATTTCTGGTGCTGTTGACCGTCGAGTTGGCAGTTGTCTATACCCTGCAACATTATTATTATAACTCGGCGGAACAATACCTCACTACAAAAATTTCCTCTGTCACCGCTGTGCTGAACCGCTACGCACAGGATACGGATTCCAATTTTTCTGCCGACCTGCGCAGCACGTTTGAAAATTTTTCTGACAAGGATCACATGGAATTGATGGTCATCAATTCCAAAGGCAGAGTCACCCTGACGACATCCGGTTTCTCACCAGATGCCAATGTCGCCATGCCGGATTATGAAACGGCAATGGAGGAGGAACGTGGCACGTGGGTCGGCACACAAAACGGCGAACGGATTATGGCAGTCAGTGTCAATATTTCCGCCATCCAACCCGAATACAACGCCATCCGTGTTGTCACTTCCATGACACAGATTGATGTGGCACTGCGGAATTACACGCTGTTGATCACTGCCATCTGCGCCGGTGTCCTATTGCTTTTGCTGCTGACGGGTTCGTTTTTTGTCCGCTCCATTGTGCGCCCGATTAACCGCATCAATGCTGCAACCAAAAAATTTGCGCAGGGCGACTTTTCCCAACGGATTGCACCCATCCCCGAAGACGAAATCGGGGATTTGTGTAAAGCGGTCAACGACATGGCATCGGCACTTTCTGAGACAGATGCCATGAAAAATGAGTTTATCTCCTCTGTCTCCCACGAATTGCGCACACCATTGACTGCCATTCAGGGCTGGGCAGAAACCCTCTGCATGGATATTGATGCGGAAACCATGCAAAAGGGTATGCACGTGATTGTCAATGAGACAGAGCGACTTTCTCGTATGGTGGAAGAGCTGCTGGACTTTTCCAGAATGCAAAGTGGACGGCTGACGTTACAGCCTGCCCCAATGGACATTCTGGCAGAACTGGGCGATGCCGTTCTGATTTATACGGAAAAAGCCAAACGGGAACACATTCATCTGATTTACAAAGAACCGGAAATGCTCCCCTTTGTATATGGCGATAAAAACCGCATCCGACAGGTTTTCATCAATGTGATTGACAATGCGTTGAAGTATTCCAACCCGAATGGCATTGTCACCGTCAGTGCGGAAGCCATTGGCAACCTGATTCAAGTCCGCATTTCTGACAATGGCGTTGGCATCAGTGCCACTGACCTGCCGAAAGTCAAAACAAAGTTTTTCAAAGCCAATCACACCCGAAGAGGTTCCGGTATCGGTCTGGCGGTCGCAGATGAAATTATCACCATGCACAAGGGCAGACTGGAAATCCATAGCGAACTGGGTGCCGGTACAACTGTCATTATCTGGCTGCCGGCAATGCCGGAATCATAAGACGAATCGCAATATTGCGCATACAATAATCGGAAAGGAACCACATGAAACAAACAAAAAAATCGGAACAGACAGAACATCGCTCCAAAATTGGCGGACAGGCACTGATTGAAGGGGTCATGATGAAAGGGGTACACACCGGTGCAATGGCATGTCGTTTGCCGGACGGAACCATTGATGTGGAAACATGGGACGAGCACAACGGAAAGGATATGCCATGGTATCGGAAATGTCCATTTGTACGGGGCAGTTTCAACTTTGTCATCTCTATGAAAGACGGCTATCGCTGCCTGATGAAATCTGCCGAAAAACAAACATCGGAAGACGAAGACGACAATGACACCGAAGAGATGGGTCGCTTTGAACAATGGCTGAATGACAAGCTGGGCGATAAAATTTTTGGCATCATCATGTCCCTCTCTATGGTAATCGGCATCGCTTTTGCCGTGTTTGCCTTTGTCTTTCTGCCAAAATTTCTGGTGGGGCTGTTGATTCAACATACCGCCATCTCAGATGACAGCCGCTTTCTCCGCTCCCTGCTGGAGGGTGTCCTCAAAATTATCCTCTTTCTGGGATACATGATACTCACTGGGTGTATGAAAGACATCCGGCGCACCTATGAATATCACGGCGCAGAACATAAAACCATCGCCTGCTTTGAAGCCGGTGATCCGCTCACCGTGGAAAATGTGCGGAAGCACTGCCGCTTCCATCCGAGATGTGGCACCAGCTTTATTTTTATCACGCTCATTGTCAGCATTCTGGTGATGTGTCTCGTTCCGCTTACGGTCGTCTGGCAGCGTGTCATTGTCAGCCTGCTGCTGTTGCCAATCGTCGTTGGCATTTCGTATGAATTTATCCGGATTGCCGGCAGAAGCAACAGTTGGTTGACTCGTGCGCTCTCTTTCCCCGGTTTACAGATTCAGCGCATTACCACACGAGAACCGGATGACAGCCAGATTGAATGTGCCATTGCTGCACTGAAGCCTTGCATTCCGGAAAACTTAGAAGAGGATGTATGGTAAATGCAACGAAATCTGACACAACGAACCCTTTATCAAACCATCCGGAAACGATTGACCGATGCCAATCTGGAAGATGCTGTCGCAGAAGCTGGTTTCCTGCTGGAATCTTTGCTGGAAAAGCCGCTGCCACAGTTGTTGATGGACGGCGATTTGCCGGTTGCGGAAGCCATCGTGCAGCGTGCCGAACAGCTCTGTGACAAACGCTGCACCCATTATCCCTTGCAGTATCTGCTCGGCACATGGGAATTTTATGGGCTGTCCTTTCAAGTCGGAGAGGGCGTATTGATTCCCCGTGCTGACACGGAAACATTGGTTGACTTTGTGTGCTCGTGCAGACAAGACGAACCGGAGACACGGCTGCTGGATCTGTGCAGCGGCAGCGGTTGTATTCCATCTGCCATTGCTGCTCATCTGCCAAACGTGTCCGGCGTGGCAATCGAACGGGAATCCGCTGCTTTTTCCTATTTAAAAAAGAACCTGCAACAGCACGCTGTACAGGTCTTACCGGTACAGGGCGATGTGCTGCAAGCCTCGCTCGCAGCCACCTGCACCAATTATCACATCCTCACCTGCAACCCCCCTTATCTGACACAGACAGATATGCAACAGTTGCAACCAGAAGTTGCATTTGAACCGGAGACTGCCCTGTATGGCGGAACAGATGGGCTGGATTTTTACCGTCAGGTCACTGCGCTCTGGAAAACCGCACTGGCAACTGGTGGCTGGCTGGTCTATGAAATCGGACAGGGACAGGAACAGGATGTCACCGATCTTTTACAAGCACACGGCTTTTCACATATCACACAACGTGCAGATGCCAGCGGCATCATTCGCATGGTTGCCGGTCAACGGTAACACCAGATTGCAGTGATTGTTCGCTTCTGCTTTTCTGAGAGGAGGTTATACGGATTACATAAGTATAAAAACAAATAGAGTGGGATGATAATATTGCTAAAGAGTTACAAAACGGAGATTAACCCAACCTTAGAGCAAAAAGCCTTAATCCACAAGACCATTGGAGTATGTAGGTACATTTACAACTTTTACTTAGCGAAAAATAAAGAAGTCTATCAAAGCACTGGTAAGTTTCTATCTGCGTATGACTTTGAGAAGTGGCTAAACAATGCGTTTTTGCCCGACAATCCTGAATACAGTTGGATTAAAGAAGTTAGCTCTAAGGCTGTCAAACAGTCTATAGTTAACGGAAACACAGCTTTTAAAGGATTTTTTAAAGGCAAGGCTGGTTTTCCAAAATTCAAGAAAAAACGTGATAGTAACGTAAAAGCACACTTCCCTAAGAACAACCCAACTGATTGGACAGTAGACCGTCATAGAGTTAAGATTCCTACCTTAAAGTGGGTTAGACTAAAAGAAAAAGGTTATATCCCAACTAACGCAAAAGTTAGAAGTGGAACAGTATCTTACTATGGTGGAAAGTACTTCGTATCTGTGTTGGTTGAAGTTGAAGAGCCTAAACCTCAAGAGTTGAACTCATTCGGTTTAGGAGTGGACTTAGGTGTTAAAGACTTCGCAACAGTTAGCAATCAGCAAGTTTTTAGGAACGTAAACAAGACTAAAAAAGTTAGACGTTTAGAGAAAAGTTTAAAACGTCAACAGAGAAAACTTTCGAGGAAATACGAGAGTTTTAAAACAAGAAATAATATTTTGAAAGGAGATGCTACTCGACAGAATATCCAAAAACAGTTGCTCAAAGTACAGAAACTTAACTATC
>CAYNPC010000099.1:0-2412 GCA_964399025.1 uncultured Ruminococcus sp.
GATGCCACTGTCACGATTGATTCGCTTGCGAAAACATATCAGACAAGCGCATTCGATGCGATCTCACTGGATCAGGTCACAGACGTTCCCGATGAAGAACGCATTACAACGGCGGAAGATGGACAGCCTTGCTACAGCTACCGCACCAACCCAACCAACGTTCCGGATGCCAGCATCTCCATTTTCCCACAGGAAATGGCGTTCGGTTTCCTGTCAGATCCGGATTTGTGGGAAATTGATGACATCACAGAATGGGAAGGCAGAACCTGCTACGCCATCTCCGGTACAACAACCGCAGATTACGGCGCAAAGTTGGGTGTAGATTCCTTTACTTTCTTGGTAGATGCAAATACAGGTGTCCTGCTGCAATACATCGGATACAATGCCGATGGTGCAATCAGCGACTACCTGTACACAGAAAACATGCAATTCGAAGAACAGGCAGAGGAAGTCCCTGTATGTTCTGATGCAGTATTGGCTGGCAATACGAAAATTTCCTGATGTAAATTCGAATTTCAACACGCAAAACGAAAAATCCTTGCTGTTCTCATGCAGCAGGGATTTTTCATTCTCGTAAATTTGCACAAAAATTGATTGACAGCTATACGAAGTTTATGATATAATAGAAAATGCAGTGACGTTTCTGTCCCTGTATTCACCACGAAAAAAATCATATGAAATAGAAATTCAAAGGAGATTTCCCTTATGGCTAAGACAATCGACGAAATCGTAACCGAAGCAAAGTCCGGTCTGACCGGCGAAGAAGGCGTGGATATGCTGCATCTGGAGCATATCGTAAAAGAATACGCCAACACATCACTTGGAAAAGAGGTCGAAAGCCGGATGGCTGACCTCGCTTATGAAATCTTGTCAGATGAGAAAAAAGAAAAACTGTCACAGATGATATACATCGACGGCAAGCGGCTGGATGCTGTCTACGCAGAAGCCCTTGCACTGGTCAATGACAAGAAAATCAAAGAGGCGCACAAGCTCACAGAAGCCCTCTATACCAAAATCCGTATCAATTTCCGTGAGACAGAAGACCAGCTCTATCTCAGCATCCGGAATCCGCTGGAACATCAGCTCTATCTCTATTTCTACAGCCCATCCAAAACCTTACAGCGTGCACCATTCGATCTGTGCGCTATGGTCATGCTGCACGGCTATGTGCTGCTGGATCTGGGAAAAGCAGAAGAGGCTGTCGCTGTACTGGAAGATGCCATCCGTTACAACCCGATCAACAGCGATCCGTATTTCGAAATGGCAGAGTGCTACAAAATGCTGAAGCAGCCGGAAGACCTGCTCGGTGTCACAAAGGAAACCATTTCTATTGCAACTTCCCCAATTACACTCTCCAGATGCTACTGCAATCTGGGCTATTACTGCATTGAAATCAAGGACTATGACAGTGCTGTCTGCTTCTATTATGAGAGCCTGATTTATGCCGACCATCCGGGCGTACAGGCAGAGCTGCATCACATTCACACCATCACCAAGAAGAAACTGACACCGCCGACCCGAAAAGAAGTCAATGCAGCATTTGAAAAGTACGGCATGAAGTCCGGTGCCAGCGAAGAGGTTACTTCTGTCACAGCGGCACTGGCAAAGGAAGCACTGGAAAAGAAGCAGATGAGCAGCGCACAGTTCTATCTTATCACGCTGTACGGTCTGACGAACGATCCGGAAATCAAGGCACTGCTGGAACAGATTTCTCCGAAAAAGCAGACGGCTGCACAGAATACAGCTGCCAAACCGGAAACAGAAGCACCGGCAGCAACCGAAACAAAGTAAGAAGCGAGAGGAAGTAAAACGCATGGAACGATGGGATATTTACGACGAAAACAAGCAGGTAACAGGGCGCACCATGGCACGCAACGACTGGAATATGCAGCCGGGTGATTTTCATCTGACGGTACTGGGCGTATTGCGCAGACCAGATGGCAAATACCTGATTACTCGCCGCAGAATGGACAAGGAATGGGCACCCGGCTGGTGGGAGATTCCCGGCGGTGGTGTTCGTGCCGGAGAATCCGCAGAGGATGCTGTGAAGCGGGAAATTCTGGAGGAAACCGGCGTTGATGTCTCCAAGGAAAAAGGCGAATGTGTCTTTTCTTACAAGCGGGTCAGTCCAGCAGAAAAGAACAACTATTTCGTTGATATTTTCCAGTTCACCGTAGATATTCCGGCGGATGCCGTCAAGCCGCAGGAAAAAGAAGTCATGGAATATGCGTTCGCCACGGCGGAAGAAATCCGCAAGTACGGCGAGCAGGGCATTTTCCTGCACTATGACAGTATGCGGACTGTGTTTGAAGAAGCATAAAACAGATAGAAAGCGCAGACAGCGCATACCATTTGCGAAAAGGCAGATGGTATGCGCTGTTTTTGTTTGTTGTTTTGTTATTTGTTGTCATC
>CAYNPC010000099.1:2512-4031 GCA_964399025.1 uncultured Ruminococcus sp.
CATCACAAAATCTCTGCAAGAATTGCATTGGAAACCAGACATCCCTTTGCCGTCAGCGCAACTCGCTCTCCGGAAAACTGTACCAGACCGCCCGTTTCATATCGCTTCATCTTTTGTAGCTGCGCTGCATTCAGCCACGTGCAGGGAATGCCCTCTAAAAGTCGTAATCCCAGCATAATCTGTTCTTCCTGTGTGCAGGGCTGCGCATCTTCCAGCACAACCGGCTGTGTTTCCGCCTGACAAAACGCCTGTAAATCAGATGGCACATAGAAACGCTTTCCAGCATAGCAGGAATGCGCCGCTGCACCAAAGCCCAGATACGGCATACAACGCCAATATTTACAGTTGTGCCGGCTCTCGTAGCCTTTCTTTGCAAAATTAGAAATCTCATACTGTTGAAAGCCATGCTGCCGCAGTGTCTCCACTGTCTGCAAATAAAAATCTGCCGTTGCATCTTCATCCGGCAACTGTTGCACCCAGTGGCTCTTTGCGTAGGGTGTGCCATCTTCCACTTTCAACAAGTATGCAGAAATATGTTGAATGGGCAGGGCCGTCAGCTGTTCCAACGTCGTTTGCAACTCTGTTTTCGTCTGTTGTGGCAGTGCCAGCATCACATCACAGGACAGGTTTTCCAATCCGACTGCAGCTGCCTGCTCTACCATAGCGATGGCTTCTGCTGCATTGTGCAGCCGTCCCAATCGTTGCAGCTGCAAATCAGAAAGCGACTGTACGCCAATCGAAAGCCGATTGATACCGAGCCGCCGAAACGCTGCCAGCGTTTCTTTTGTCACAGTTGCCGGATTGCATTCGAGTGTAATTTCCGGTTGTCGGAGAGAAAACTGTGCTGCAATGGTTTGCAGAATTTGCTCGAGTGCCGCAACCGGCAGCAGAGACGGTGTCCCCCCACCAAAATAAATGGTGTCAACGGGCAGGGTTGTCTCTGTCTGCCGCAAGAAGCGGCAAAGGGCAGCGGTGTATTGTTGTATGTTTTCTTCCGTCTGTGGGACAGAGTAGAAATCACAATAAGGACATTTCCGCACACAGAATGGCACATGAATATACAGACCGAGTGTCGTTTCAGGCGGCATCATTGCGCACGACTTTCACCAACGGACAGCAGAACGCATCAAACAGCAGAGATAACAGCCAAGCACCTGCAATCGCTCCAATCATAATCAAGTAGGCAATGTTGCTTGACACGAACAGATAAACGGCAAAGACGATGACAACTGCAACCAGCATCAGAATGGTGCGAACAATCGCAGAAGCTTTTCCGTTGACAGCCCGTCTCCCACAAGACTGGCAAACTCTTCCTTTTGTATTCATACCGCCTGCCAACGCTTTGGTCAAGGGGTTAAATGTTTTCTTTCCGCAATGCGGACAAGCATAGATTGACTGTTTTTCTGACATAAATTTACTTCCTTCCTGCGAGAACAAGCTCGCATTGCATTTATAAGTAGGTATTCATATTGGTGCTGTTCAAGGCAACCATGCCTTCGTTGTAACCGACATATGTCAT
>CAYNPC010000099.1:4131-6054 GCA_964399025.1 uncultured Ruminococcus sp.
CTGGACAACACCTGTCGGTAAGCGGATTTCCAATCATCCGAAGCGGCCTCTGTCGTCACCTCTGCTATTTCATCTGTAAGGTCTTCGTCTCTTCGAGCACCCTTTGTAAACTGCTGGGTTGCACTGTCATAAATCAGTGAAACCTCAGGATACAGGTGACCACCGCCATCCATAAACTCATTTTCCGTTGTGTAGAATCCGTTTTCATCTTCGTAGAAGCCTTGGATGTTGCGTGACAGGTCAAGCTCATAAGGAACACCGTCTTTGACACTGTAAAGCAGTGTCTTCCAACCAGAACCGCCGCCACCCATATCAGCCCAGAAGAAACCTTTTCCCTCACAGGTACGATATGCGCCATTGCCATTTTCATAGAAATACAAAGTAATTGTGTCATCTAATACTTGAACGTTACCCTCAGAATCAACGTAGTATATTGCATCAATTTCCAAATAATCAATACTTTCTGTGGTCGTAATCGCAAATGCTTCACTTGTACCGTTGCCGTCGTAGTCATGATATTCCCATGCGGAAATCGTTCCATATGCCGCAACGAGGTTTTTCAGGTCGGATTCGGAGAGAGTAGGTGTCAGTTGAATTTCGATTGGTTGCCCCTCTGAACCTGCTTCTACAACATGATCAGACGATAGAAACTCTTTCGGTTGATATGACTCATACCCATCTGCACTGACTACAATCTGATAATCATCCACCGGACACTTGATTGTAAACGTTCCATCTGCATCTGTTGTAGCACTGTAAGTTTTCGCATCCGCATTTGCGATAGACACACTCGCATTTTCAACTGGATTACCAGTTTTGCTATCCGTAACAACACCGGAAAGCGTGCCCAAATTTCCTTCCAGCTGTATCAATTGCACATCTTCGCCACCCGGATAAATCATGGCTGTTGCACAACTTTCACGAACCGCACCACTGTTGTATGCGCTCCAATATGCTTGGTCTGTCTCATACCAGATGCTTTTCGCAAATGCCAAAGCATCAGAAACAGTATCACCCCACATCAAACTATAAACAAACGCCCCATGCAACAATCGGTCATAATTCGTCAGAACAGAATCGGTATGCCCAATTACTGCACTCGCACCACTATTTGAAAATACACTGACTAACTGATCCGTCCGGTAACCATTACAACTGCCAATCCAGATAATCTCATTTTCCAAACCGCCATTTCCATAGTATTTTTCAAAAAATGACGGTCTAAGAGCCCATTCTCTTTCATCGGTTTCAGAATTTACCATCATGCAAAGATTATCTCTGTCCGTCGACAAGTAATCTTGTCTATTATCATCTGTCACTTTTTCCCGTGTACAGATAACCGGACAACCATCCAACAAACTGCCGTGTTCTTCAATTATAACCAAGTCATACCCTGTCAACTCCGTTTTGAAATCTTCCACTGTGCAGTAGCTGTCCATGTCGGTTTTCAATCCGTTGTTATTCCAGATTTCCTGATTATTCTGATAATCTAAAAAGTATCCATAATAGTCGTTGTTGGTATCACCATCATCACAAAGTCCGAACATGTATAATGCTGATAAGTTCAGTCCCTCGACATCCTCTTTGGAATACGGATAATCACTTGCATTGAAATCAATGGCATCCTCATGGGATTTCACAATTCCTTGCGATTCCCATTCAACATAATCCTCTACCTGCGCATTGCCAGAATAGTCCCCATCAAAATCTTCCAACATAATCCCGCTGTCTGTAGCATCCAGATATGCAAACCAGACCGTGTTTGTCTCTTCATCAAACCGTACGGAATCAGATAGAATTTCCCCGTTGTCGTCCATCTCATTTAAGATGTCTTCAACCGCACTTTTTCTCTCATCCGTATTCATGTCGGCATATTCTTCAGTTGAAAACAAATCATCTACTTTTTCATCTACTGCCGTATAG
>CAYNPC010000100.1:0-5985 GCA_964399025.1 uncultured Ruminococcus sp.
CCTTCCCCATTTTCTGCTGTTTCTGTCTCGTCCGAAGAAAGTGTTTCTGTTACAGAAGTCTGCGTTGTCGCATTGTGATAGCTATCTCCGACTTTGTCATACAGATTCTTGCTCTGCCACAAACCGAACAGATACTGTCCGATCAGAATCAGACAGCCCAGAAATACCAGAATAGAGATCCAAAATATACATTTTCGCATGATTTCACCAAACCCGTCCCCTCGTTTTGGAAACAGATCCCGTAGGATTTCCCGTTTGGTACGCTTTCGTTTCTTTTTCTTTTTGTGCTGCACCGGCGCAGAAGCTTTCGGCTGAAAGCGTTCCGGAAACGCCTTTTTCTCCTTCGCCAGCTCAATGTTTGCTGCAATCCGCTGTTGCAGCATCGCTGCTTCCTCTTCCTCTTCGAGCTTCTGTAAAGAGGCACGGATTGCTTTCATTTTTTCTTCCTGATGTTCTGTTTGCGCCATAGAGCGTCCTCCATCAGTATTTCCTTTGCAATCCCGAACGCACAGACCGCTGCGCCATATCGAACTGCCTCTCTTGTTTCTGCACCGAGATCCGCCATCGGTAGATGAACAGAAAACGCAGTGCCATGAAAAGCAACGCCAAGAAATACTGTGCCAACAGGTGCTTGTGCGGTACCGCCACCCGGTCCGGCATAGCCAGTCGTAGAGAGTGCCAGATCCGCATGAGACAACACTGCTACGCCCTCCGCCATTGCGATGGCAGTCTGCGAACTGACAGCAGTATAATCTTCCAGCGTTTCATGTGGTACGTGCAGGATGGCTTCTTTCATTGCATTGGTGTAAGTACAGATGCCCAGTGCAAACATCTGAGAGGCACCGGAGACAGCTGTAATACACTGTGACAACAAACCACCGGTACAGCTTTCTGCTGTTGCAATGGTCTGTCTGGTTTCACAGGATAATTGTACAATATTTTTAACAAGGTTGTCAAGTTGTTTCTTATTTTCTTGGTATATTTCCCGAACCTCGCCAAAATCATATCTCTGTTTTATCACAATTTCACCAACCCTGTGTTTCCTTACAGGGAAAAAGGATTCCCTGTCTGCATCCGAAATATCTTCATTTCGGTGTGATCAACTGCCTTCTGTACAGAAGCAGTAAAGTCATATTGTGCCTGTGCCGCTTCGACTTCTTCCAGAGATGGCCGCACTTTCGGATGCTTCGGTGTGAACACCGTACAGCAGTCTTCATATGGCAGCGTAGACAAATCGAACGTGTCAATCTCTCTGGCAGTCTCTACGATTTCCGTTTTGTCCATGCCAATCAACGGACGAAAAATCGGAATCTGACTGACTGCATCGGTGCAAACCAGTCCTTGCATGGTCTGGCTGGCAACCTGTCCGATGCTTTCCCCAGTAATCAAAGCACTGCAATTGTCTTTCTCTGCAATCTTCTGTGCAATTTCTACCATCAGCCGCCGCATGATAATTGTAAAATACGGCTCTGGGCAATTCTTCTTGATTTCTTCCTGAATCTCTGTGAATGGTACGCAGAAAAATGCGATGCTGCCACAATAAGCCGTCAGCTTCTGACAGAGCTGTTCCACCTTTTCCTGCGCACGGTCGGATGTATAAGGTGGGCTGACATAGTGAATGGCAGCAATATGAACGCCTCGTCTTGCCATCCGATAACCAGCAACCGGACTGTCAATGCCGCCGGACAACAACAACAATGCTTTTCCGCTGCTGCCAACCGGCAAGCCACCAGCACCCTTCACGTTGCCGGCATGAACAAACGCATTTTTCTCCCGAATTTCTACCATAACAGTAACATCCGGATGCTTGACATCCACTTGCAGATGCGGATAAGCATCCAGCAGCTGTCCACCTAATTCTCTACAGATTTCCGGAGAAGTCAATGGGAATCGCTTATCTGCCCGTTTTGCTTCTACTTTGAAAGTCTTTGCGCCAAGCAGCACTTCTTCCAGATAAGGAATCCCGACTTTTGCAATGTCTTCCATATCCTTCTCACAGACACAGGCTCTGCACAACGCTGCAATTCCGAAGATCTTTTGCATGTGTTCCATGATTATATCCAGATCCTGCTCCGGTGATTCTGGTGTGATATAGATTGTAGATTGGGCACGGGTGTAAGTAAAATTACCCAGCGGACGCAATCGCCGCTTGATATTCTTCATCAGAATGTCTTCAAATGTATTCCGGTTCAACCCTTTTAAAGCGAGTTCACCGTATTTTGCAAGAATAATCTCTATTTGCATAAATAATATTCTCTCCTAAAAGTAAAATCAATACAGCAAGGTTTCTCTTGCCGCAGACAG
Source organism: uncultured Ruminococcus sp. (assembly GCA_964399025.1). GTDB lineage: Bacteria > Bacillota > Clostridia > Oscillospirales > Ruminococcaceae > Ruminococcus_C. Next base: position 2,305 of record CAYNPC010000100.1, read on the forward strand.
ACCGTCAATTAAGGCATCCAGTGCTTCTGTCGGTGTTTCCGAAGAAAGGCTGACACGCAAAATGCTATCTGCTTCCTGTTCTGTTGCACCGAATAAAACAGGAACGCCACTGTTTTTGCCTTTGGAACAAGCAGAACCGCTGGAGACAAAAACGCCTCGCTTCTCCAGAAAATGCAGCATAATTTCCGAGCGATACGGTCGCATAGAAAAACTGATGATATAGGGGGAAGCATCTACCGCAGAATGTATTTTTATATTTGGCAGCTGTTGCAGCCGCTCCAGCAGATAGGCTTTCTTCTCTGCTACGATTGCATATCGTTCCTTGATGTTGCCACCATAAGTCTGTACCGCTGCGCCAAACGCTGCAATCAACGGCACGCTTTCTGTTCCGGGGCGCAAGCCATTTTCCTGCGAACCACCGTGAAACGTCGGATGCAGATGTACTCCATTCCGGTGATACAATGCGCCGGTTCCTTTTACACCATGAATCTTATGACCGCTGATGGAAACCAGATCCGCTTGCAATGTCCGTACCTGAAACGGCACTTTCAGAAAGCCTTGTACTGCATCACAATGGGTAATCAGTTCCGGAAATTTCCGTTTTGCCGTTCGGAATACCGTCTGCACCGGCAGGCAGTATCCTGTCTCATTGTTTACCATCATCATACTGAGCAGGCAAGTCTGTGCATCAATTGCGTTCAGAAAATCCGCTGCATGATAACAGCCATTCTTATCTGGTGCGACTGTGACAATCTCATAACCGCATTCTCCCAGATATTGCAGGGTGTTCCGAACAGAAGCGTGTTCCACAGCACTGACAACAATTTTCTTTTTCCGCTTGCCATACGTCTGCACTGCACCTGTCAAGGCAAGGTGACTGCTTTCTGTTGCGCCGGAAGTGAAAACGATTTCTTGTGGATTGCAGCCAAGTGCAGCTGCCAGTGTTGCCCTCGCTTGTTCCACTTCTTTTTGTGCGGCAACGCCAAGCTGATGCAAAGAGGATGGATTGCCATAGTGCGTTGTCAGGCAACGCTGCAATGCTGTAACCGCTGCCGGACATGGCTTCGTGGTCGCAGCATGGTCAAGATAATACTCCATAAATTACCAAACCGCCGTTTCTATCAAGATACTTTACCATTATACCACACTTCCAGCACAGATGCAAGGGCGATTTTTTTCTTTCTGCCCATGAAAATGCTGCAATTTCTATTGTATTTTTTTTCGACTTGTGGTATAATGTATTCATAAATCAACTGGACAGACAGGAGTGTATCATCAATGTTTGGAATCGATTGTCATACGCATACCCAAAATTCTCCCGATGGAACGGGAACGGTAGGCGGTCTTTGTCGTCGTGCCATCTCTCTGGGGCTGGAAGCCTTGGCGATTACAGAACATGTCGAATTGAATCGCTGGCATTCTCAGGGATACTATGGCACCACCCCTCGCAATGAATGGGAAGAATACAATTATAGTACCATTATGGATCGTGCTATGAAAGAAAACCATTCTGCAAAAGAAGTATATGGAAACAGATTGCATGTCATCAGCGGCATAGAAATCGGACAAATCCCGACAGATTTCGGTCTGGCGGATTCTGTTATGCAGGATAATCGTCTGGATTTCGTCATTGCCTCTCTGCATGAAATGCGCAACAAGCAGGATTTTTTCTGTCTGGATTATCAGAAAGAATCCGTTCCGGCTCTGCTGGAGCAGTATTTTTCAGAAATGTTGACCCTTTGCCAATGGGGAAAATTTGACGTGCTGGGTCATATGACCTATCCACTTCGCTACATAGAAGGGGAAGCTGGCATTGCCGTTTCACTGGAAGACTATGAAGAACCGATCCATGCCTGCATCAAAGCTCTGGTGGATAATGGTTGTGGCATTGAGCTCAACACCTCCGGCTTGCGGCAGAAGTATGGAAAAACATTCCCGACACTGGAATATATCAAGCTGTATCGGGAATTGGGCGGAGAAAGCCTGAGCATTGGCTCAGATGCCCATTGTGGCGACGATGTCGGATACGGCATGAAAACAGCGGTCGCAATGGCAAAAGAAGCTGGATTTTCATATCTATGCTATTATCTGGAGCGAGAACCGGTTTATATTCCGATTCCGTAATCTGAAATAGAAGAAAGGTTGGTCTTGTATGGAAAAAATAATTTCTCTGTTGCAACAGAACGCACGGCTTTCCAATGCACAGCTTGCGGTTATGCTTGGAAAAACAGAAAAAGAAGTGGCGGCGGCCATTCAGAAGTTGGAAGATGACGGCATCATCAAAGGCTACAGTGTCATTCTGAATGAAGAAGCAGTCAACAAGGATATGGTAACGGCAATTGTAGAACTGCGTGTAACACCGCAGCGTGATTGTGGATTTGAATCCATTGCCCGTACCATCATGCAATACGATGAAGTAGAAAGTATTTCCCTGATGGCTGGTGCTTATGACTTCGCTGTTACCGTCAAAGGTGCGAACGTCAAAGAAGTTTCTCTGTTCGTTTCCCAGCGGCTTGCACCGCTCGGCAACGTGCTGTCAACGGCAACTTATTTCGTTCTGAGAAAATACAAGGAAATGGGTAAGATTGTTGTAGATGAAGAAAAAGACGAACGGGGCTTTTATTTCCCGTAATGGCATCAGAGCCAAAACAGAAGAGAGGGGCGATTATGCGTGATCAATTATGATCAGCTATTATCAGAAGAAGTAAAAAAAATGCAGCCTTCCGGCATCCGGAAGTTTTTTGATGTTGCTGCAATGGTCGAAGGCGTGATCAGCCTTGGGGTCGGCGAACCAGATTTCCAGACCCCATGGGTTGTCCGCAAAGAAGCCATTGATACATTAGATCGGAAACGGATTATCTACAGTGCCAATTCCGGTATGCGAGATCTCCGAGTAGAAATTACAAATTATCTGAAACGGAAATATCAGATTTCTTATGATCCTGATCATGAGACAATTGTGACTGTCGGTGGGTCAGAAGCCATCGACCTTGCAATCCGTGCGATTGTTGACCCAGGAGATGAAGTGCTGATTGTAGAGCCGAGTTTCGTTTGTTACAAACCAATTGTAGAATTGATGCATGGCGTTGCTGTGCCGATTCCGACAAAGGAAGAAAACAAATTCAAGCTGACTGCTGATGAACTGAAGGCTCACATCACAGAGAAAACAAAAATGTTGATTCTGCCATACCCGAACAACCCAACCGGTGGCATCATGACCAGAGAAGATCTGGAAGCCATTGCAGCCGTTTTACGGGATACCAACATTCTGGTACTGTCAGATGAAATCTATTCTGAATTGACATACGGCACGAAGCATTGTTCGATTGCTTCCATTCCGGATATGTGGGAACGGACCATTTATGTCAGTGGTTTCTCAAAAGCATTCGCTATGACTGGTTGGCGTTTGGGATACCTCTGCGCACCGCAGCCATTGGCAAAACAGATGTTGAAAATTCACCAGTATGCCATCATGTGTGCGCCGACTGTCAGCCAGTATGCTGCCATTACAGCATTGCAGGAGTGCGATCAGGAAGTGCAGAAAATGGTGGAAGAATATGATACCAGACGGCGCATTGTCGTAGACGGTTTTAACCGATTGGGATTGCACTGCTTCGATCCGGAGGGGGCATTCTATGCGTTCCCATGTATCCGCAGCACTGGCATGGACAGTGAAACGTT
>CAYNPC010000101.1:0-5840 GCA_964399025.1 uncultured Ruminococcus sp.
CCGTAGCCCTCATAAACGATGGATTCATAGTTGTTTTTGTCACCGCCGCCGGCAGCCTTCTTGATGACACGTTCAATGTTGTCATTCGGTACGTTGTTGGACTTTGCCTTTGCAATCAGATCCCGCAATTTGGCATTGCTATTCGGGTCAGCACCGCCCTCTTTGACGCAGACTGTGATTTCCCGTCCGATTTTGGTAAAAATCTTTGCTTTTGCCGCATCGGTTGCTTCTTTTTTCCGTTTGATATTGTTCCATTTGGAATGTCCGGACATAGTTCTGATTCATCCTTTCAATTCATTTCTTCCCACTTGCCAATTGTCACGGTGCGATACTCTGCTGTCAGTGTAATCTGTTTGATCAGGAAATCCAGTCGTTCTGTATTTCCTGTCAGATACAGATATCCGAATACCGCTTCCAGACCGGTGGCGTTGCGGTAATCGGTATGATTGGCATGTTTGGGGGCGGCATTTCTGCCCCGTGAGAAGATGTCGTTTTCCTCTTCTGTCATCAGTGGGGAGAGATAGCGCACCATTTGTGCCTGAAAGCTGGCGTTGACAATCGCAATTTTCTTACGGTGCAGGTCAGCCGGTCGCTGATTGGCTATCATCACGAGCACTTCCCGTATCATGGTATCATAAACGCTGTCGCCGAGAAAGGCGAGGGCAAGCGGACTGTATTGTTTTGCTTCGTGTGTCGTCATCGGTGTGCACATAGGAAACCGTTTCCTTTCTGGCAATCAGGAAATGAAGTCAAATTCAAATCCATAGAGGTTGACGGTGTCGCCCTCCTGAATGCCCATTTCTTCCAGTTTGTCGACAATGCCGCTGCTGCGGAGGACTTTCTGGAAGTATTGCAGCGAGGAGTAGTCATCCAGATTGACGGTGCGCAGAATCGGTTCAAGGAATTTGGCATCGACATAGTAAACGCCGTCTTCCACTTCGATTTCAAATGTGCCGTGTTCTGTTTCTGCCAGTTCTTCTTCGGTGAGCGGTTCCGGTTCGTATTGCAGAATCGGTGGCAGCTCGGTCAGCTTGGCACTGACTGCCTGCACCAGTTCTTTTGTGCCCTGTGTGGTGGCAGCGGAAATACAGAAGAAGGGGAGTCCCTTTTCTTCTTCGATATACTGCCGGAATGCCGCAATCTGTTCTTCTGTTGCCATATCGCATTTGTTGGCAGCGACCATCTGCGGACGAGAAGCCAGATCTTCATTGAAGCGTTCCAGCTCCTGCTGGATGGTTTCGTAATCGGCAATCGGATCTCTGCCCTCTGAGCCAGAAACGTCGACAACATGCAAAATGAGGCGGCAGCGTTCCACGTGGCGCAGGAAAGCATGTCCCAGACCGATGCCATCGCTGGCACCCTCAATCAAGCCGGGAATATCTGCCATGACGAAAGAAGATTCCGCATTGCACTTGACAACGCCCAGTACAGGGGTCAGGGTGGTGAAATGATAGTTGGCAATTTTCGGCTTGGCTGCGCTGACAACAGAAATCAGCGTAGACTTGCCGACATTCGGATAGCCAACCAGACCAACATCTGCCAGCAGCTTCAGTTCCAGAATGACTTCAAATTCTTCGCCGGGGAACCCCGGTTTTGCGAAACGGGGAATCTGTCGGGTAGACGTTGCAAAGTTACAGTTGCCTCGTCCACCGTTGCCACCTTTCGCCAGAATCTGCGGCGCATCCGTAGAGAGATCCGCCATAATCCGACCGTTCTTTGCGTTGCGCACGATGGTGCCACGTGGCACTTTGATCACCAGATCCGGTGCGCTTTTGCCAGTACAACGTTTTGCGCCACCGTTTTCTCCACGCTGTGCGACATATTTTTTATGATAGCGGAAGTCTAACAGGGTAGAGAGATTGGTGTCCACCTGAAAGACAATATTGCCGCCCTTGCCGCCGTTTCCGCCATCCGGCCCACCGGCAGCAACATATTTTTCTCTGTGGAAGGAGACTGCACCATCGCCGCCGTCTCCTGCTTTGATATAAATTTTTACCTTATCTACAAACATAGCGTCTTCTCCTCTCTCCGTTCAGGAATGGGGAATGGGTTTTCTTTTATTTAGATGAAAAGAAAATCCCAAGCGAAAGGCTCGGGATTTCTGTCAGATGCTATGAAAAAGTTTATTCAGCTGTATAAACGCTTACCTTCTTGCGGTCACGTCCCCAACGTTCAAACTTTACCGTGCCGTCTACTGTTGCAAACAGGGTATCGTCAGAACCGATTCCAACGCCTGCACCCGGATGAATGTGTGTGCCTCTCTGGCGAACCAGGATGTTACCAGCCTTTACGAACTGACCATCTGCCCGCTTTACACCAAGCCGCTTGGATTCAGAGTCACGGCCATTCTTTGTAGAACCGGAACCTTTTTTATGTGCAAAAAATTGAATACTAATCTTCAACATGGTAATTACACCTCCGTGTGTTTCAAATTCAGTTTCCCGTGAAAAAGCATCACGGGGTAGAAGCCGTCCGGACTTGTAAGCAATCCGGTGCTTCCTCCTCTAAAAGCTGCAATTGCAGGTAAAGTCCCTGTAAAAGCAGCGACGCATTCTCATCCGTAATCGAAGCCACGGAAATGGAAATGCTTTCTTCCTCCACAACGACCGAAGCCGGTAAATGATAGACCTCTGTCAGCAGATTTGCCGCCATCTGTACAGAAGCGGAAATACTGGCACAGATAATATCATATCCTTCATCAGCGAAACCAGCATGTCCGGAGACCGTAACGCCAGTCCATTTCTGGTCGTGTGCAAAAAACGTGGCGGTTGTCATGGAATGACTTACGCCTGAATGGACTCGATCTGTACCTTTGTGTAAGGCTGTCTGTGACCCTGCTTCTTCTTTTCAGACTTCTTCGGCTTGTAAGTCATAACAGTGATCTTCTTTGCCTTGCCGTTCTTCAGCACCTTTGCGCTGACGGTTGCACCTGCAACATACGGTGCGCCAACGGTCAGACCATCTTCTGTGCTGACTGCAACGACCTTGTCGAAGGTAACGGTTGTTTCTTCTTCCACGTTCAGCTTCTCGATAAAGACAACGTCTCCCTGCTTTACCTGATACTGCTTTCCGCCTGTTTCAATAACTGCGTACATGTGTATGCACCTGCCTTTTTCTACAAACTCGCTGTTCCGGGTGTGCAGGAAACCTGCACTTTTTGCTGACCTGGATCCATGCGGTTTTTTTATTATACCACAATCTGCCCATGCTGTCAAGAACAATGCGTTTCAAAATGTAAACTTTTTATGATAGCTGAACGGGAAAAAGCCGCAGAAATGCGGCAGGAGGTGTGAAAATATGACAAAATCATATGGCTACGGTTGTACCGATTGTCCAAAAATAAAAGTGGGAAATTGTGCTAAGTGCCATTTTCCTAAAGGGTGTATTTACAAATTCGTTTGTTTATGGTAAAATAAAGATGGTAGAATGACGGGACGTGTATCGAGATACCATTTTCAATTTTCACAATCGTTTTCACAATCCAATTTAAAAAGAAGGGAAGGAAGATAGAATGCCAGCTTGGGATTCCATACAGGATCAGATCAAGAACAGACAGAACATTGGCAATCGTACAAAACAGGATGCCAGCGCACAGGCGCAGTCAAAAGCGCAACCGCAGCCAAAAGTGCAGACGAATGCACAGCCGAAAACGCAGACTGTACAACGAAAGCCGAATGGAAAGAAGCCGAAATTGCGATATGACCGGATTATTATGGTGGCGTTGCTACTGATTGCTTTGATTTGTCTGCTGATCTTTGGTCTGACGAAATGTGGCAGTGATGAGAATACTGCCAACCATACGGGAGACAATGCCGATACCACCACACAGGTTTCCACGCAGCCGCCACAGACGACGTTGGCACTGACCGCAGAGGACGTATACAAGGGCGATCTGATTCTGGTCAATGAGGATCACGTCTATGCGTTTGCAGCGGATGATGTGACATTAGAAACCGTATACGAGGGGAGAAACAGTTGCTATGGGGTCAGTGATATGGAAGTGTCACTGGATTCGCATGTCATTGATTGTTTCAACCAGTTGATGCAGGCGTATTATGAAATCTATGAAAATACAGATATCATGATTGTCGGCGGTTATCGGAGTAAAGAAACGCAATCGGAGTTATACGACAGCAAAAAGACAATGCTACCGGGTGGCTATTCTGATTATCATACCGCTCGTTCGTTTGACTTGGTCATTTATCCGGATGGCACCAGCTCGAATTACTATGCAGCAACTGGTGACTATGCATGGATTGCGGAAAATGCATCCGATTATGGATTTATTCTACGTTATCCGGATGGAAAGACAGACCAGACAGGCATCAGTCCAAGAGCGTACACATTCCGTTATGTTGGTGTACCGCACGCATCCTATATTTATAACAATGACATTTGTCTGGAGGAATATCTGGAACTGGTAAAGAACTACACGGCAGACAATCCCTTGATTGTTGATACAATCAGCGGCGGATGGAATATCTTCTATGTGGCATCAGATGGCAGTGGCAGCACGCAGATTGCAATACCGCAGGGTGCAACCTATACTGTTTCGGGTGACAATATCGGTGGCTTTATCGTGGCATATCAGGAGAAAGGACTTCTGACGACAACGCCGACAGATGAAGAAACAGGCGATACGGTTCTGACAGAAACAGAAGTTGTAGAAGGCGATTTAGGCGAACAGGAAGAGCCAGAACAAGATGTGCAAGAAGACGTACAGGAAGAGATACAGGAAGAGGAAGTACAGTAAGATTGTTTTTGAAGAAGCGTTGTGCGGAGAAATTCGTGCAACGCTTTCCTAATATGATTAAATATGATTGATTTTGTTAATATATATATATATATATATACTGTACAAGCAATCGCCTACAATTTTGTGCAACTTTTTATTCCGAATAACTTGACAAATATAATGCCATATGATACAATAGAGTAAAGGAGCTTCCAAAAGATGAGCCTGAGGCAGAATGAAAAAGAACGAGAGTGTTACAATCAACATAAGGAATGGTTATATGTAAAGGAGGAATCGTTATGAAAAGAAGAAAGGAAATTTTTGCGTTGATTGCAGGTGTCATGGCATTGACTTCTCTGCCGATATCTGGTGCGGCTGCTGACGAGGTTGCACTGGGTGACGTGGACATGGATGGTGTAATAACCGGTCATGATACGGCGATGGTGTCTCGGTATGTACTGGATGATGCTTACACCTTGACGGAGGAACAGTTGAAACTGGCTGATGTCAATGAAGATGGTGTGGTTGACCAGGCAGATGCAGACAAACTGTATAATGAGATGCAGGTGTATGCATTGGGCGATGCCGATATGGAAACTGTTGTCTATCAGAACAAGGATGAACGGGTTTGTGCTGATGAGTCCACTGTAAGCATAGGAGATGCGGTGTATGTCTTGACTTACTATGCAAAGCAGAGTGCTGGCGTAGAACCGGAAGCACTGACAGAAGTACAGTTCAATCTGGCAGACGTTGATCTGGATGGAGAAGTTGGACTGGAAGATGCGTGCACGATCCTGAGTATGTATGCAAGAAGAGCAGCTGGTCTGGAAGAGTTCGGTGCAGCAGGAAAGTATTTCCCGAATACAGTCGAGATTGTTACCAAGGAAGAAGACGAAAACAGCACAGGACTGGAAAATGACAAGGTTGTTGTTGACAAGGGATTGCTCAAGTGAAAAAATCCTTGTTTTGCTATTGACATTCCAGACAGAATAGGGTATAATATGCTTGAAGGTAAGCGGAGCTTATCGGTATAGGGGTTCATCCTCTGTAAAAAGCAGTGGTCCCTACTGTGAGTGGGAGTTGTAAAAGCAGTGGTCCCTACTGT
>CAYNPC010000102.1:0-5832 GCA_964399025.1 uncultured Ruminococcus sp.
TCTTTCATTTCACCGGTTATTGACGGTTTCCGGATAGAGATCATGATGGGTCAGTCGCTCCCATGCGACCGATTCCCACTTTGTATCTGGCATTCCATAATTGCAGTAAGGGTCAATGGAAAGCCCACCTCTCGGCAGGAATTTTCCCCAGACTTCAATATAGCGTGGCTGCATCAGGGCAATCAAATCATTCATAATGATATTGATGCAGTCTTCATGAAAATCGCCGTGATTCCGAAAACTGAACAGATACAGTTTCAGGGATTTGCTCTCTACCATCCGCTGATCCGGCACATAGGAAATATAAATGGTTGCAAAGTCCGGCTGTCCGGTAATCGGACAGAGACTGGTAAACTCCGGACAATTGAATTTGACGAAATAATCCCGATCCGGATGCTTGTTGACAAATGTCTCCAGCACCTGCGGCGCATAGTCGTTCGGGTAAGCTGTATGCTGATTTCCCAGCAGCGTTACTCCTGCTGTTTCTTCTTGCGTTCTTCCGCTCATGATATGCATTCCTTTCTGCCTTGTTATTTTTCTGCAAGCAATGGGTCTGTTACGCCGTTCGCCAGAAATGCAGCCTGTCGATCCCGACACGTGCCACAGACACCGCACGGTGTTTCGCCGCCTTCGTAACAACTCCACGTCAATTCATACGGCACGCCCAGTTCCAGACCGGCTTTGATGATATCTTTCTTTGTCCATGTGACAAACGGGGCTTCTACTCGCAATTTTTTTCCGCTTCCCTCATAGATTGCAGTCTGCATTGCTTGGTTGAACACTTCGCTGCAATCCGGATAAGCATTTCCGGCAGCATCGTCTGCGTGCGGTCCATAATAGATAACCTCACAGCCGTTGGACAATGCAACGCTTGCGGCAGAAGACAGGAACAGTCCATTCCGGAACGGCACATAAGTAGAAACCGGATTGCCATCCGTCTTTTTCAGCTGTTCCGCATAACTCTCTTTCGGAATCTCTTCTGTAGAACCGGAAAGCAAGCTGCAATTGGAGTCTGCAAAAATCGTAGTCAGATCCAGTTGCTTCCACGCTACGCCATAGTAAGCAACCACTTTCTGTGCAGCTTCCAGTTCCTTCTGATGCTTCTGTCCATAATAGATCGACAGTGCCAACACCTGCTCTGCGCCGTATTTCTGAACTGCCAGTGCCAAAGCGGTTGTACTATCCACACCGCCACTGCATAATACCATTGCTTTCATGATTTTCTTCTCCTCTCCTCTATTACATGACACGCTGCTGCAAACTGCAATCCGTTTCAAATGCGCCACAAAATGTAGTTGTGGTTGTAACTGCTGGCACATTGCGAATGCCTCTTGCCGTCATACAGCTGTGCGAACCGGTAATCACAACACCGACATCCGGTGTCTGCGCTGCTTCCATGATAATTTCTGCAATATCCTGTCCCAATCGTTCCTGTAATTGCAACCGTTTTGCTGCCATGTCGCAAATCCGTGCCACTTTGCTCAGTCCCAACACAACGCCGTGTGGTACATAAGAAACATTGACGTGCATATCGTACATCAACGCCATATGATGTTCACAGTAGCTGAACACGCTGATATCTTTGATGGTGACAACGGTCTGCCCGACATCCGTTTCCGGTTTGGAAAACGTCTTACCAAACATCGCTGCAATTTCGTGATTGGTGTATTGCATACCGGCAAATACTTCCGCATACATTCTTGCAACCCGTTCCGGTGTCTCTCGCAGTCCTTCCCGTGTGGGATCTTCTCCAAGTGCTTCCAGAATCCCCTTGACGTGTTCTGCAATGGCTTTCGTATCAATTGCCATTTTTCTCGCTTCCTTTCTTTTTATACCCCTCGTGCCTGTGGTTCCCAGATATATTTATGCAACTGCAATTGCAGCCGCACCCCATTCAATTGATGTTGTATCAGAAATTCCACCATTTCCTGTGGGGCAATTGCACCATAAACCGGACTGAAATAAACATGACAGCGTGCTGTCAGATGAAATTGCCGGATGATTTCTGCGCCTCGTTCCAGATCCTCTTTGGAACCAGCCACCAATTTAACGGTATCCTGCGCCTGCAACAGCGCAAAATTTTCCGTTCGCATCGCTGCTTCCATGCCACTGGATGGCAATTTATAATCCATTGTAAAAATCGGTCTTTTTTCCATTGCTGCAAACGGCTGCAAATCGACACTGCCGTTTGTTTCAATTTCCAATGAAAGCGTATCGTCAGCAGTGATGGCAGCAATCAATGTTGCAACATCCGGTGTCAACAGCGGTTCGCCACCGGTCAATGTGACATTCCGGATGCCAGTTTGCCGGATGAACTGTAAGATTTCTGCTGTGGTCTGCAACTGATAGGGCGTATCCGGCTGGTTCGCCCATTGCGTATCACAATAGCTGCAACAGAGATTACAGCCACAAAGCCGGATAAACACTGCCAATTCTCCAGCTCGTGTGCCTTCCCCGTTGATGCTGACAAATTGTTCTGCAATTTTAAAACGTGGTTCCATGCTGATTTATGCCTCCTCATAAGCGGCACAATTGTCCGGTGTCTCATAGACAATGACACGTTTCACCGGCAGATGCTGCTGTTGCAACTGTGTGAAAAAGTGCTTCGCAAAACATTCTGCGGTGGGGCGAAACGGCACCGGAAGCAAACGAAATTGCTCTTCCTGAAGTGCCTGCACGGTGGTTTCTTTTAAAGTGCCTTCCTCATAAATCAACGCATGATCGTAATAATCCGCCAACTGTCGCAACGCTTTTTTCAGGTCACCAAAATCAATGACCATGCCACGACAGACACCCGTTTCCTGTAACGTGTCCTGCTCCACAATGGCTTCTACCACCCATTGATGTCCATGTAAATTGGCACATTTCCCCTGATATCCGCTTAGAAAATGGGCACTGTCAAAAGATGCTTTTGCTTTGAGCTGATACATATCCGTACTCTCCCTCATAATAAAAAGCGGTGCTTTCCCAAGAGAAAGACCGCCTGTTTTCCATAATACCGGACAGTGTGACTGTCCCTGCACATTTGAAATTTTAGCAGCCCGAGTTTTGTTTATCGACAGGATGGTGCAAATGAACTGTCGTTTTTCTGATTATAGCACAGATTCTCTGGCTTGTCAACAAAAAATCGCACAGCATCATTTAACGCTGTGCGACTTCTATTTTTTGATTTTTGTGAAATGCGCTTATTCTGTCACTGGCAAATCCTTCACCAACATGATGACGAATTGCAGCAATGCAGAAGCGTCTTCATCGGTCAGGTTTTCAGTACCGTCTGCGGTATTGCAGTTTGCGTTTGTCTTCTGCGTATCAGACAGGTCAACGATACCAGCCATGTACTTATTCAGTACAACAACGTCAATCAGGTCAACGACACCGTTCAGGTCTACGTCACCATACTTCACGCTATCCGGAAGTGCGGTTGTTGTTGTCGTGACGGTTGTTGTCTCTTCCGCAGAGGCAATCGTTGTAGATTCTGTTGTCGTTGTCGTGGTTGCTTCTGTTGTCGTTTCTTCACTGCCATTGTCCAGAATGTATGCAGCAGTCAGGGAAACCTTGGAGGTGGCAACACTGTCACCACTGCCATCATTTGCCCACCATACCTGTACTTCTGCGCTCTTTTCCTTCTGGGCAGCTGCAACAATCTTTGCGATTTCATCTGCATCTGTTACCTTGCTCTTGCCATTGTTGTAGCTGATTTCATACGGTGTATCATTCAGTGCAACTGCAACTTCGCCGGACTTCTGGATTTCCCACTTGTAAGCAACCCAGTAGTCTGTATCATCTACCGTAACAGAAATGCCCATGCAGCCGTTTGCATAGGAAACAGCAGAATCTGCATCGAAATCCAGATACACGGTATCGCCCATTGCCTGATCAAAGGAAATGGTAACGCCACTTGCACTCTCTTCGAGGTCCGCAGCCAGACGGCCTTCTTCCTGCGGCTTTGTGGTTGTCGTTGTGGTGGTAGTAGTGGTCTTCTTTGTCGTGGATGTTGTGCCACCTTCTCCCGTTGTCGTTGTAACCAGTGCGCCACTGTTGCTGTACAGATTTTCTGGCAGCTCATCCAATGTGATGCAGTATTCGCTCTGATAGATGGTCTTCAGGTCTTCCGGATCATTGAACACGGAGTTGGAAAGGAAGTTCGTGCTGTCCGAACCGCCATCATACCACGGGAGGAAGTACAGCCAGCCTGCTTTTTCTGTCAGCAGGTTTTCCAGTGTCGGAATGCTGTCGTTTTCTGACATTGCAATCATCTTATTGCCGTTGTACATATTAACCAGATCATAGAATGTACCGCTGATTGCGCTATCGTTGTGTACCAGAACTGCACTGCCAGTAGACCAGTCTGTGCAGTTGTACTTGTCGTAAGCAATCAGGTCAACATATTCATCCCCCGGATACCAGTCAGCGGAGGTTTCATAGTCGTAGCTGTTCCATTCCCAAATCAGGTTGTGCAGACCGTATTCTTCGGTCAATGTCTGATATGTGAGCTTCCAGAGTTCTTTGTAAACAGCAGAGCCGGACTTGCCCCACCAGAACCAAGAACCTGTCTCACCGCCGCCGCCTTCTGCTTCATGCAGCGGACGGAAAATCAACGGTACGCCAGCATCCTGCAATTCCTGCAATTCTGCTGCCAGACCCTTCAGGCAGAGCAGGTAATATTCCCGTTCCTTTGTGCCATCTTCCAGAATCTTGGATGGGTCAAAATCTGTTTCACTCGGTACGTAAGTAGAATCTGCCCAAGCAACAGAAGAACCCAGTGTATAGTTTTCAAAATTCTTCGGTACGGTAATGTGCCAAGAAGACGTTGCGATACCATTCTTGTCCTTTACCCAGCTTATGATGCGATCCGTTGTCCCGTCATCGCTGCCGTAAAGCGGATTGCAGTTCAGATAGTCAAAGCCACGGATCGCCGGCAGTTCCCCAGTGGTTTCCTGAATGTAGTCAAATTCATATTCAAAATCATGCGGACCATATTTATAAATTTCCTGCTGACCAGAAAGGATATGCTCCCCATAAACACTTGCCAGATAGTTCATCAGAGACTGTGTCTCAGAAGTTGCATTTGCATCTGCAAGGGTGCTGCTTGCGGAAAGGGTCGGATAAACCGGCTCCGTCAAGGTCAGATAGTCAAACTTTGTCCAGCCCCAGTAGCTGACAATTTCAATGGTGTTCTCTCCGGCTGCCAACTTAACCGTTGCAACCTTGGATTCTGACAACGTTTCGTGATTGGAAAGCGCAATGTCAGACTGCGGTGTGCCGTTGATGTTCATCTTCTGTGTCTTTGCACCGCCATCTGTTGCATAGCAGATGGTCAGGTCATACATACCAGCGGTTTCTACATTGACGGTCACTGTCAGGGTGTCACCGGCATCTTTCAGATGTACGACTTTTCCACCACTGGCACTGGTATCTTCTTCTACCTCTGTTGAAGTACCGGTAATGGCACCGTCTTCAAACTCTACTTTTATGCCATCCGCAGCTGCGCTGGAGAAGAAAGAAGAAAGGCAGACTGCATTGACTGCCATAACAGCTGCAAGACCAGCTGCAAACCACTTTCGATTTCTTTTCATAAAAACATCCTCCTGTACTATTTATAATAGTGATAATAAGTAGCGATCAATCTCGGCATTGTGCACAGGACATGTCCACAAATTACCTAAATTATTTCCATTAACGCAATTTATTTTACTACAAAACTCGGATTCTGTCAACTGTAATGGCGATGAAAAACGAAATTTTCTACATTTTAAGCAAAATACGGGTATGTTTTTTGTATAGGTTGCACAGTATCCAAAAAAGTCGTTGACAAACTGGTTGGGATATGAT
>CAYNPC010000103.1:0-5821 GCA_964399025.1 uncultured Ruminococcus sp.
CTACCATCTGCGCCACACCCAGATAAGTAGGGGAGTGCATAACAAATATGCACTCCTCATTTTTATTGCTTGGAATCTCTGCGATTACTGATTCAAACCAGAACGCAGTGCAGCACTACAATCATCACAAACTTCTGCATCTACGATTTCCAATGCATTGCTGTCATACTGGAAACGGAATACAAATGCAACCATACCAGGGTTATCAGAAATGCTGAATGTAACGGTGACTTCATCACCTGCGTTTGCTGTAACAGAATCTGCTGTCAGCACAAAGTCACTTGCGTTTGTTGCTGTCTGTACTTCCGGTTCTGCATCACCGACGGTAATGCAACCGTTTGTAATAGACGGTACCAATGCGTTTGCATCCCAGTTTGCAAACTCGGAAGCATAAGCAGAGTCAGAAACATGGATAACGTAGTTGCCATCCGGTGTTGTGTCCTTAACACGGAATGTAACAGCAATCATATCACCATTAAATGTGATGTCCTGTGACTTGGACATATCCATCCAGTATGCCTGGAATGTATCCAGTTTCGGTGTGTACGGTGTTGCAGCAGCACTGCTGTCATCGCTGCCAGCAACATCTGATGCAGTTGCGCCGTCATTTGCGTTGTTTGCGACAGCTTCTGTTACAGCACTATTGCTTGCCGGAACTGTTACGACTTCTGTTACAACCTTACCGCCTTCTTCTGTTACCTTTGCACCATTGGCATCTGTAACCTGTGCATAAGAGGTGACAGTACCAGTAGATGCACTGCTTGTGGTAGCCGGTGCGGTTGTGGTTTGGGCTTCTGTGCTGTCTTCATCATCATCTGTCTGATCGCCCCATGTAAATTCGATTTCCTTTACCATGTAATCTGTCGAATCTGTTGCGATTTCAGCATCAGCAGTATCGTCACCATCAGTTGCTTCGGTGGTGGTATCTGCATCAGTGCCTTCATCCTCTGCAACGGAGTTTTCTTCATCTGCTACATCAGAAGCATCGTCTGCTACAGAAACGTCTACGGCTTTGCTGCTGTCATCCGTTGTGTCGGAAGAACATCCAACTGCGGAAAGTCCTAAAAAACAAGCCAGAAAAATAGCTGTAATCTTTGTATTTTTTGCCTTCATATCAAGTATTCCTTTCTAACATGAACTTCGGTTTGCACAACTTGCTATGTGCCTTTGCTATAACGTGTATAATTATACTGCATTTTTCTAATTTCGTCAAGCCCTTTCTGCAAAATATCATGTACTTTTCACACAAGCAGCACGTTATAAACAGGCAGGATTGGTCAATGCGCACGAAAACAACGTTTTAGAAAACAACCTGCTAAAAAACAAATTCCAAAGAACAACAGAAAGCACAGAGCCATTTTCCAGTCGCCAGCCTGCAAGCGATCGCCGAGCAGAACGGTGAGTACAAGAGAAGGCGTACGAGCCAATGTTGTCAACAGAGAAAATCGAAGTGGGGGAATGGTGCGATGAAAAGAAAGCAAGTAGGTGAGAACATCTTTCGGTAATCCCGGACAGAGAAACAGAAAAAAGACAAGCCAAGCTGCTTTTTTGGGGTTCTGTAAGAAAGAAAAACGGGAAAAATGTTGTTTCTTTACAAACAAACGAATCAACGGCGTACCAAAAAGTTGCGTCAACATATAGGCAATGACTGTACCGATAAAAGAACCGGCAACGCAAAGCAGAATGGTTGGCAACGTTCCAAAAATCGCAGATCCCAGTAGGGGAATCGGTCCACCTGGCAAGAAAGCAATGACAATCTGCACAACCTGCAAAAACAGGAAAAGAATGGGTGCCAATGCAGGGGATGCTTGTAGAAACGAAGAAAGATTGCCAGAACGGAAAAAGAAAAAGAGGGGAATGGCAACAACAATCAAGACAAGCAATACAGCAATAGAAAGCAAAATCTTGATTTTTCCTGTTTTTTCTTCGGATGATAACGGATGTTCCATCAGCTTTTTCATGTAATATTTCACCTGATCCCTTATTTTACAAACATACGTGATACCATTTCTCTTAGTATACTCTATTTCAGATGCATTTGCAAATCTTTTTTGCATCGACAAGAAAATTTACGATTCATCTTTGCTTTTTTCACCGTCTTGCGTATTCCATTCCGCAAGGGGAGACTGATTGACAGCATCCTGTAGCATTTCACTGGACAAATGCGTATAGATTTCTGTTGTAGAGGTGCTTTTATGTCCTAATATTTCTTTTAATGTCAGAGCATCTACATGCCCATACTGATACATCAATGTTGCTGCGGTATGGCGTAGTTTGTGTGTAGAATAGCCTTGTCCTTGCAATCCGGCTCTGCTGAGCGCATCTTCTACAATTTGCTGGACACGACGTTTGCTAATTCTGCTGCCACGTTTGCTGAGGAATAAGGCTGGCTCTTCGTCAGCATGAAGAAAAGTACCTCTAACTTGCAGCCAATTCTGCATGGCTTCCATGCAGGCTGGATTGAGATAAACCATGCGTTCTTTTCGACCTTTGCCGAATACACGCATCTTGGTTTCATGCAGATTGATGCTGGACAAATTCAACCCAACCAATTCACTCAACCGCAAACCACAGTTCAGGAACAGTACAATAATACAGTAATCCCGTTCCGGATAAGCCGTATCCATATGTTCTAACAATGATTTGCTTTGTTCTAACGTCAAATATTTTGGCAGCGTTGTCTGTAGAGATGGCAGTTCCAGATATTCCGTTGGATTCTGATGAATGGCTTGCTGATTGACGTATAGATAATGAAACAGGCTTTTTAAAGCGGAAACTTTACGCCCACGGGCACGATCATGATTTTCACGTGCTTCCGTGACGTAGTACAAAAATTCGTACAGATCTTGCAATTTGATTTCGTCCAGCATGGCGACCGGAAAATCGACAATCGGAATCGTCTGCATCTCCGTTTCTGGCAGCTGCTGATATTGTGGATCTTTCATCATGCGGACGTACTGCAAGAATAGCCGGATGTCCAGATAATATTCCTGCACGGTGCGAGGCGATAGCGATTTTGACATCGACAGATACAAAATATAATCGTTCAGAAAATCTGGGCACGAGGTGCGATCAATTGGCATAAACAAACCCCTCTCCTCTCAAAAGGACTTCTAATTGCACCAAATTTGTATTTGGTGCAATTGCGTAACCCCTCACCTTTGGTGAGGTTTTTCAATTTTGGATGTTTTTCAGAATTTCTTCGGCGCAGCGCAATCCATCGACAGCTGCGGACGTAATGCCACCAGCGTAGCCAGCACCTTCACCGCATGGATACAAACCGTGCACAGTCACAGATTCACATTGCGCATTGCGAACAATCCGGACTGGTGAGGAGCTTCTCGTTTCTACGCCGGTCAGAATCGCTTCTGCATCATCGAATCCATGAATTTTTTTGCCCATCTCAAGAATGCCATCTCGCAGCGTTTCTACCATGAAATCCGGCAGGTACGCTTTCGGATGGACAAATTTTACATCTGGTAGATAAGTCGGTTTTACTTTTCCGTAACCGCTTGGTGTTCTGTCTTCCAGAAAATCTCCGACACAGCAAACTGGTGCTGCATAAGTTCCACCACCACATAGGAACGCCTGCTTTTCCAGTTTTTGTTGCATCCACATACCAGCCAACGGATGCGGACTGTCAAGCACCTTTGGTGAAATGCCAACTAATAAGGCACTATTTGCATTTTCACCATCTCTGGCATGGTTACTCATGCCATTGATCACAAGATGTTCCGCTTCGGATGTGGCTGCAACCACATTGCCGCCTGGGCACATACAGAATGTATACAAATCATATCCGGATGGCAGATGCACCGCCAGCTTATAATCTGCTGCACCAAGCTTATCTGCAAAAGCACCATACATACTGCGATTGATATCCCGTTGCAGATGTTCGATTCTGACACCCATTGCAAAATTTTTCTGCATCAGCGAAACATTTTTCTGATACAGCATCTGGAATACCTCTCTGGCACTGTGTCCCACTGCCATAATACAATGATTAGTTGGTTGTGTCTGTACAACGCCATCCTTTTCATAAGAAATGGATTGCAGATTACCATCTGCATCTGTCTGGTAATCCGTAAACCGAGCAGAAAACAGAATTTCTCCGCCTGCTCTCTGGATTTGTTTCCGGATATTCCTTACAACCTGCTCCAGATAATCTGTCCCAATATGCGGTTTTGCCAGATAAAGAATCTCAGACGGCGCACCACATTCTACAAATGTTTCTAATACAAATCGAATCCGGCTATCCTTGATGCCTGTTGTCAGTTTCCCATCCGAAAAAGTGCCTGCTCCGCCTTCTCCAAATTGAATATTGGAATCTGTATGCAACGTTCCATTCTTCCAGAAATCTGCCACATCCTGCTTTCGTTCTTCTACACACTTTCCACGTTCTAATACCAATGGACGCAAACCAGCTTTTGCAAGAAAAAGTGCTGCAAACATGCCAGCAGGTCCAAACCCAATTACAACAGGTCTGTTCTTTGGCTGTTTTGTCACAACAGAAATGGGATAAACATAAGGTGTATAAGCTGTCATCCCGTCTTTTTCCTTGGCACGTTTTAAAATTGCTGCTTCATTTGCACAGGAAACCAATACAGTAATGTTATACTGAATCTGACTTTTTCTTCTGGCATCAATGGATTTCCGATAATATTTCCATGTCATACTATCTGTATTCTGAATACGCAGCTTTTTTGCGATGGCTTCTGTCAACATCTGTTCTGTATAGCCAACCGGCATTTTTAAATTACTTATCTTTATCATACTTGTCATTCCATTTCTTTGCAGCATGGATTCCGGCATACCAACCAGATGCCCACGCCCAATTTAAATTATAACCGCCACAGTCTCCATGTAGATCCAGGGCTTCCCCCGTAAAATACAATCCCTTGTATCGTACAGATTCTAATGTATCCTGCACTTCCCTACTTGGAATCCCACCATCTGTCACTTGCGCTGTTTTCCAGTCTCCTTTTCCCGTTACCGGAAACCGCCAGTCTTTCAGACAATTCGCTATCTGTGTGATTTCCTGTGGGGTGCAAGTCATAACCGTTCTGTCTTCTTTCTGAGAAATACCACACTGTTTAAGAATCTGCAATGCTACTCGCTTATGAAACAATCCGGTCAATAGCATTGCAACAGGCGCATCATATCGAATGGAATAGACTTCCCACAGATAAGAAAGCACCTGCTCTTGTTTCCAGTCTGGTAAAAGATCCAGTCTGATTTCATAGGTACTTCCCTCTTGTATGTGACAAACGGTAGAGAGATTGAAAATACAGATACCGGATAACGCCTGCTCTGTAAACTGCACTTCTCCCCGTTCCGTTTTCACTGGCTTTCTATTCCGGTAAAGCGTGGCATCCGCAGACAACCGGATTCCCTTCAACGAACGCACCAATGATGGATTGGTCTTTAAAGCACAAAGTGCTGGCGTACAGGCTGTCGGTGCAATAGCGAGTGGTCTCAACATAGAAAACGCTGTACCATCTGTTCCAAGTGCCGGTGCTGCGTAGCCTCCACAAGAAAAAATCACCTGCTCTGCTGTATATACCCCTTTACTGGTCTGTAGAGAAAAGCCGTCTTCTATCTTCTGCATCGTTTCAACACAACAATCACAGATCACATCTATCTGTAATTGTTCAACCTGTAGGCGTAACGTATCCAGCACTGCACTGGCATGATTGCTATAGGGATAAAGCCGCCCCTCACTGTCCTCCCGACAAATCAGCCCCATTTCCCGAAAATAAGCAGTTACTTCCGGTGCCTGCTCCAAAATTGCAAGGGCTTTCTCTGTCATAGAGCCGTGATA
>CAYNPC010000104.1:0-5804 GCA_964399025.1 uncultured Ruminococcus sp.
AAAATGTGGTTGCCACATTGGGAACAGCGATTACAGCGGATCAGGCAAGAAAAATTTCCCAGTATGCCAAAACAGTCATTATTGCCTATGACAGCGATGCCGCCGGACAAGCGGCAGCACAGAAAGCCATGCGGCATTTCAGTGACGTTGCGGTACAGACAAAAATTATCCGGATGAAAGGCGCAAAAGATCCGGATGAATATATTCGCACATTCGGGACAGAACGATTTCGAATGCTGTTAGAAGGTGCAGATGATGCCATCAATTTTCAGCTGGATCAATGTGAAGTGGGTCTGGATCTGCAAACAGAAAATGGACGTGCAACCTTGGTACGCCGTGCCACAGAGGTACTGGTGCAGATACCAAATGCTGTGACACGAGAAATTTATCTGAGGCGGACCGCTGAAAAATGTAATATTTCCGAAGATGGGTTAAAAGCACAGGTACAGTACCGGTTGCGAAACCGTATTGAAATACAGAAGAAAAAAGAGTTCAAAAATCTCATGGGGGATACCATCGCAGCACAGCAGATGACACCAGCGCAGGGAACAGCGGCATCTACCATCAGCCGCACCAACAAAGCGCAGGAACGGATTCTCTGCTATTTATTGCTGCAACCGGAGCAGGTCAGCAGCGTGGCAGCACAGCTACAGCCACAGCAGTTTACGGCAGATCCGGTTTATCAGAAATTATTTTCTGTTTTGCAGGAACGGGCAGAACAGGGCGCAGATTGTACGCTTTCTTCCTTGGGGACGTTGTTCACCGTGGAAGAGATGGGAAAAATCAGCTATCTGATCAATCTGCAACAGGCATGTCCGCCCAGCCAACAGGAAGTAATAGATTGCATCCAGCGATTGCAGAATGAAACGGCCATTTTGCCGGAGACAGATGAAGCGCTGCGGAGTCTGGTTGCACGGAAGCAGAAGGAGAATCAAACAAAGCAATGATGCGGCATCGTCCGCCTTGGAAAGGAACGAGGAAGCATGGAAGGAAAAACGACCATTGAAAAACTGGTGGAACAGGGAAAATCTTCAGGAAAACTGACGACAAAAGAAATCAGTGATGCACTGGAGGAACTGGATTTTGATGCAGATCAGCTGAATACGTTTTATGATAATTGTGAACGCCTGAATATTGAAATTGTTGAAGATTCCACATCAGGGCTGATCGGTAAAGATGCAGAAATTGATTTGGTGGACGATCTGGAAATGACACTTTCCACAGAGGGAATCGCAATTGATGACCCTGTCAAAGTTTATCTGAAAGAAATCGGACGTGTCCCGTTGTTGTCTTCCGAGGAAGAAACCGAATTGGCAATGCGGATGGCAAAGGGCGATACGAAAGCAAAAAACCGATTGTCAGAAGCCAATCTGCGTTTGGTTGTCAGCATTGCAAAGAAATATGTTGGCAGAGGTATGCAGTTTCTGGATCTGATTCAGGAGGGAAATCTCGGTCTGCTGAAAGCAGTCGAAAAGTTCGATTATACCAAGGGATTCAAATTTTCTACGTATGCAACATGGTGGATCCGGCAGGCAATTACCCGTGCCATTGCGGATCAGGCGCGGACCATCCGTATTCCGGTGCACATGGTGGAGACAATTTCCAAAGTTAAGAAAGTTTCCAGCCAGTTGCTGCACGAAACGGGGCACGATCCGTCTGCGGAAGAGATTGCTGCCAAGCTGAATATGCCAGCTGAGCGAGTACGGGAAATTATGCGGATTGCACAGGATCCGGTTTCTCTGGAAACACCGATTGGTGAGGAAGAGGATAGCCATCTGGGCGATTTCATTCCGGATGACGATGCACCAGCACCGGCAGATGCTGCATCGTTGATGCTGCTGAAAGAACAGCTGAATGAAGTGCTTTCTACACTGACGGAACGGGAAGCAAAAGTGCTGAAGCTGCGGTTTGGTCTGGAGGACGGTCGTTCCCGCACACTGGAAGAAGTGGGCAAGGAATTTGATGTCACCAGAGAACGCATCCGGCAGATTGAAGCAAAGGCACTCCGGAAGTTGCGTCATCCGAGCAGAAGCAAAAAAGTGAAGGATTTCTTGGATTAAGGCAATGTACATAGCCTCAATCCTGTAGAAATAATTCCTGTTGTACACCAATTTCCCCTTTGAGGGTATAAGAGACGGTACATTCCAGTGCCGTCTCTTTTTCTGTATAAGTGACAGTCTGGTCTAAAATTTCCTTGTCCTGTAGGAAATTCAGAATATAACGCTGATTCTGTTGCTCCAAATCCTGTTTGGCTTCTTCCAGTGTGAATTGCAAGGAGGTTTCTGTATATTCCGTATAGATTTCCCGACAGACTGCAATGGGCAATGTCGCCCCGAACAGGGTCAAAGGTGTGCGTTCTGTAGAGAGATGATAGACCGCATATGGTGTGACAGATTGGGAGAGTGGTATTTGCAGGGTGAAGAAATCCAGATAAGAATGGGTCTGTTCCTGACCGGAATTGGTGCGGATGGTTTGTGTATAGGGACAGGAAAATGTCTCTTTTATGGTGTAGATGCCTGTAATGTCTGCCATTGCATGATACAGATGAATTTCTCCAGTTCCGTCTGCCTGTACGCCATTCACCAACATAGTGCCCTTTCGCACGGCATCTCCCACCTGACAGAGAAGTTGTCCGCTCTGTACAGTAATCGCTGTAATTTCTGCATCGTAGGCGGCAACAATGTTGCAGGGAATCCGCTTTTGGACTTTTTCGACTTCTTCCGGCGTTTCTGTGACCTCCACAACAATCCGGTTTCCAGTGTGTCGCATCGAAACACGGCAGAGTTCTGTGATGTTGGCACGCAGTTGATGTTCACAGAAAGCGAAAGAAATGCTCCCCATAAATGTGCCAGTCTGCACGCCGCATTCTTTCAGGACAGCATAGATTTTTTCATCTGAAACAGTTTGGTTGCCCTGTACTTCAATTATCATAACGACATTGCAGCAGTAAATCAGAAAAGCTGCGCCCAGCAATGCACCAATGGGAATCCCAATCCGGAAACGATAGCGGTGCAGTTGTTCATACAATGTTTTGCGAGGCGTTTCCTGTACCGTGATATGATATTGTTCTGCCAGTTGTCGCATTTTTTTGCAGTCTTTTCCATAAATGACACCATGCAATTCTGCATTTTGACATTGCTGTCCGTAGCAGCGAATCTGGGCTGCTTGCATCGCATTGAGAAATGCGTATAATTTTTCGCCCCGTGCAGTGATGCGGACAATGCCGAATACCTGTCCCCAAAGTCCACGCCGTTCCGCTTGCTGTCGTTTCAAAGCAGTCTTCCTCCTTTCTGTGCCAGTTCAATGGCTTGCAATTCGCCGTGAATCAGGACAGCATCTGTCGCATAAGCATCCACCTGTAGATTTTTTCCCCAGACAGAGAGCTGCAAATCGGTTGTCTGTAGCACAATGCGGATGTCGTTATATTCCAGAATCCGTCTGCAATTCTCAATGCGCAGCATCTGATTTCCGGTTATCTGCATCATGGTTTGCAGACAGAACCACTTCCGCCCGATTTCTGTAAACCGTTCCATCAACTGCTATCACCTCATTGCAACTATATGCAGCATATAAAATAAAAAGTACCAGTTGCATATTCTGTCTGGTTTTCCGGTATAGTGAAAGAGGAAAGGTGGGAGACAGATGACAATTTTTTCTTGTTTGGCACTGTTGCTGCTGTTGATCGGCTGCCTATTTTATGCAGCACCGATTCAGGTTGCATTGGCGGAGACCATTTTTTTCTGTTTGCAGAGCATCATACCGGCTTTGTATGCTGTTATGATTGCAGCACAGCTGTTGATTCGCACCAATGGCTATCTCTTTTTCTGCAAGCCGTTTGCGTGGCTTTTTCAGAAGCGATTGCCACCAGTCTGTTTTGCCATTTTTCTGATGAGTCAGGTGGCTGGCTATCCGGTCGGTGCAAAATTGCTGGATATGCAGATGCAAAATGGCACGCTTACCAGAAAACAAGCCACTTTACTGACAGGCGTTTGTTTTGGGAGTGGTCCTTCTTTTTTGTTCGGTACGCTCGCTGCATTGACCGGAAAAGCAGGCTGTTGGCTGTTATTTTTTTCAATGCTATCTGCCAATATTCTGTTGCTGCTGTTGATGATTCCGTTTTTGTCATTGCCCAAAGTACCGGAAACAGCCCCCCGACGTTTGACGGCTTCGATGTTGTCAGAAACTGTGATCCAATCGGGCACAGCGTTGTTGCAGATGTGTGCGATGATTCTTTTTTTTCGCTGCTTGCTGACCATTGCACAAGCATCCGGTCTGTTTCCCTCGTCGGGCTTACTGTGTGCCTTTTTTGAAATTACCAGCTTGACGACACTTTCCCCCAGCACGCCGTGGCTGTTTTCTCTCTTTGCAGCGTTGCTCTCTTTCGGCGGAATCTGTGTACATTTGCAGATTTTCGCCGTAACGAACGGTCGGATTTCAATTTTTCTTGTCCTGCTGCTGCGTGGCGTTGCAGCGTTATTTGCCGCTGCTTTTTGCAGAATCGGCTGTCATCTGTTCCCACAGGTGTTGTCATTGGTCACAAATTCTCGTTCTGTTTCTGCGCCAGTTTTGCAGGGGAGCAGCGTTTCTCCTGCTGCTTCGTTGCTGCTATTGGTCGCAACAATTCTGTTGCTGCAAACGGCAGAACAGCAAAAACAGATGCTGAAAAAATAGTCGTTTTCGCTGGCAGATTGGAAAAAATTTTTGAAATGCTTGACTTTTTGCAACCTATGGATTATAATAAAAGTATCCAAACATACAGGTTTTTTGTTCGTTTTGACGGAAAAGAAAGGAGTTTTTTATGAAATCTTACAAGCGTCTGAGCGCACTGCTGGTAGCAGGCGCAATGGCTTGTGCTGCATTTACGGCATCCGCATCTATGGATGGCTGGACAGCGCAGGCAACAGACACCAACAATGACGACTGGCTTCACGCTGTAGGAAGCCGTCTTTACGATGAGGATGGCAACGAAGTCTGGCTGACGGGTGCAAACTGGTTCGGTTTCAACTGTACGGAAAACTGTGCGCATGGCTTATATGCTACGGATATTGATGATTTCTTGGAAAATGTATCCAATCACGGCATCAATGTCATTCGTATGCCAATTTCGACAGAGTTGCTGGTTTCTTGGATGGATGATGAGCCGCTCGCAGTTAAAAGTGTCAATGCTGGTAACAATCCGCCGTACTTTGTAGTCAATCCGGATTTTGTAGAATCGGATGGCACAACATTGAAGAACAGTATGGAAATCTTTGATGTCATCATGGGAAGAATGAAAGATTATGGTCTGAAGGTCATCATTGATGTACACAGTCCGGCTTCTCATAACTCCGGTCATAATTACAATCTGTGGTATTACAATCCGGAGGCAGACGATGCAGACAATATGGCAGTGGGTGCATATTCCGGAGAAGAAATCACATGGGATATGTGGAAAGATTCCATCACATGGCTGGCAGAAAAGTACAACAACGATGATACGATCATTGGTTATGACTTGAAGAATGAACCGCACGGCAAGCGTGGTTATAGTGGTACAACCTGTCCGAGTGACATTGCAAAGTGGGATGATTCTACCGACCTGAACAACTGGGCATATTCTGCAACAGAGTGTGCCAATTCCGTGCTGGCAGTCAATCCGAACGCTTTGATTTTTGTAGAGGGTGTAGAACAGTACCCGAAGACAGAACTGGGCTACACATATGATACCGCTGATATCTGGCAGGCTTCCGCAGATGAATCTCCGTGGTATGGCGCATGGTGGGGCGGTAACCTCCGTGGCGTAAAGGATTATCCGGTTGAACCGG
>CAYNPC010000105.1:0-5777 GCA_964399025.1 uncultured Ruminococcus sp.
CATCAACACACAGTTCAAGACAAAACAAGAGACGGATTTCTGCTGTGTGCCAGAGGGCATTGCGCACTATCTGGAGCACAAGCTCTTTGAAAATGAGGACTGCGATGTCTTCGACCTCTACGCAAAGACCGGTGCCAATGCGAACGCATTCACTTCCTTTGATAAGACTTGCTACCTGTTCAGCTGTTCCGATCATTACAAGGAATCGCTGGAAATTCTGCTTTCTTTCGTACAGTCTCCGTACTTTACAACAGAGAGCGTACAGAAAGAACAGGGCATCATCGGACAGGAAATCAAAATGTGCAACGATGATCCGAGCTGGCGCATTTTCTTCAACATGCTGCAAGGATTGTACCACAAGCATCCAGTAAAAATTGACATTGCTGGTACCATTGAAAGCATTGCCCAGATTACGCCAGAACTGCTCTATCGCTGCTATCACACTTTCTACAATCTGCACAATATGGTGCTTTCTGTGGCTGGTAACTGCAAGGTAGAAGAAGTCATCGAAGTGGCTGACCGGTTGCTCAAGCCGTGCGAAAACATGGAGCTGGAATGCGTATTCCCAGAAGAACCAGCCGAGATTGTACGGACAGAGACGGTAGAAACTGCACCAATCGGCACAACCATGTTTGTGCTGGGGTACAAGTGCAACCCATCAACCAGTTTGCAGAATCTGAAAAAAGAACTGCTGGCAACGTTGGTGCTGCAAACACTGACCCATACGGCTTCGCCGCTTTATCAGACCCTGTTGAAAAAGAATCTCATCAACGATACGTTTTCCACCGAGGTCTTCGATGGGGATGATTTCTTTGTTGCCATCTTTGAGGGCGAATCCAGTGATCCCTATGCAGTGCGAGCTCACATTTTTGATGCCGTTGCAGAAGCAGCGAAAAACGGTCTGGATGAGACATTGTTTGAAAGCTGCCGCAAAAGTGCCTATGGTAAGCTGATTTCGAAGTTCAATCACGTGGAATCCGTAGCAAACTTGCTCATCAACGCTGCGATGAGTCACGTGACACCATTTGATATGGTCACACAGCTTTCTGCACTGACCATTGCAGATGCCAATCGCTGGTTGCAAGAGGAATTGTTGTCGGAACGGGCAACCATTTCCATCATGAAAAACAAGGACTAAACAGAAAGGAGCGGGATTCCGCTCCGGAATCCTGAAAAACACATCATGTTAGAGCAAAATCAAATTCAATTCCCCAATCTGGGGATTGACATCACCGTCGATAGCACGGCTTTTCAGATTTTTGGCATTGACATTCAGTGGTACGGTCTGCTGATTACCGCAGGGTTGTTGCTGGCGATGTTTTACGCCTACCGCAACATGCGTTCCTATGGCGTTCATCCAGACCGTGCAACGGATGCCATCATTGGTGGGATCATCGGTGCGATTGTTGGCGCAAGAACGTATTACGTCATTCTGGAATGGGACAACTACGCTGGTGACTGGAAACGGATTCTCAATCTGCGGCAAGGTGGTCTTGCCTTTTACGGCGGTCTGATTGGTGCGTTGCTGGTTGGCTGCATCATCGCCAAAATCCGAAAAGTCCGGCTGCTGCCGCTGTTGGATTTATGCGGTGCTGGTTTTCTGCTGGGGCAAGGCATTGGTCGCTGGGGCAATTTCTTCAATCAGGAAGCCTTTGGCTGCAACACCAATTCGATTTTCGGCATGACAGGCGGTACGATTCAGAGCTGGATTACAGATGTCTATCCGACCAGCAACTTCTATCAGAATTTCGGAAAGACGCTGGATGCTGCCACACCGGTACACCCGTGTTTCTTGTATGAATCCATCTGGTGTCTCATCGGGTTTGTCGTGCTGGCAATCTGCGGAAAGAAATGCCGCAAATTCGACGGACAGATTTTTCTGATGTACATCGGCTGGTATGGTCTGGGACGTTTCTTCATTGAAGGGCTGCGTGTAGACAGTCTGGTTGTTGGCAATATGCGTATTTCCCAGCTCCTTGCTGCGCTTTGTGCAGTGAGTGCGATTGTGCTGCTGATTGTAATTGGTGGTCGGGTCAAAAGAATGGGCTCTGATTACCAACTTTACTGCAACACAACAGAATGTCAGGAAATGATGGCAGCGTTGGATGCAAAGCGCAATGCCAATCAGAAGAAAGCAGACGAATCAACCACGTCTACAGAAGATACCACATCCAATAAGGAATCTTAAGGAGGAATTTCATCATGGCAAATTTGATTAACGGCAAAGCTGTATCGGCTGCGGTACGGGAAGCTGTCAAAAAGGAAACAGAAGAACTGTTGGACAATCACGGCATTCATCCGGGTCTGGCAGTCATTCTCGTCGGAAATGATCCGGCTTCTCAGGTCTATGTCCGCAACAAGCAGCGTGCTTGCGAAGAGGTCGGCTTTCACCCGTTTGAATATCGCATGAATGAAAACACCACACAGGAACAGCTGCTTGACCTGATTGGCGTACTGAACAAGGACAACAAGGTCAATGGCATTCTGGTGCAGCTGCCGCTGCCGGAGCACATCGACGAACAGGCGATCATCCACGCCATCTCGCCGTTGAAGGATGTCGATGCATTCCATCCGGTCAACGTCGGAAAAATCATGATTGGTGATTACGATTTCCTGCCTTGCACACCAGCCGGCATTATGGAACTGATTGCCAGCACCGGCGTAGATATTACTGGCAAGCAGTGCGTTGTCGTTGGCAGAAGCAATATCGTCGGCAAGCCGATGGCAATGCTGCTCCTGCAAAAAAATGGAACCGTGACAATCTGCCACTCCCGCACCAAGAATCTGAAAGAAATCTGCGCAGGTGCAGATATTCTGGTGGTTGCCATCGGTAAGCCGAATTTCATCACAGCAGATATGGTCAAGGAAGGTGCCGTGGTAATTGATGTGGGCATCAACCGGATGGAAGATGGCAAGCTCTGTGGCGATGTGGACTTCGCAGCCGTTGAACCAAAGGCTGGCTACATCACACCTGTACCGGGCGGCGTTGGCCCAATGACAATTGCGATGCTGATGCGGAACACGCTGCACGCTGCAAAGATGCAACACGGTCTGGCGTAACCAACAAATCGTCGATAGAAAACAACAAAAAAATGCAGTCTGTTTCCAGACTGCATTTTTTGTTGATTCAATACATAAACCTGAGATTATTCCTTTACACCGCCGAGGGCAACGCCGCCAACGATGAACCGAGACAAGCAGAGGTAGATGACAATGATCGGGATAACAGAAAGTGCAACAGCGGCATACTGTGCGCCAAGGTCAATGTTCTTATCCTGACCCAGTACCTTCTGTACCATCATCGGCATGGTGATCATCTTGTCGTTCGAAATCAAAATCATGTTCTGTGTATAGTAGTTGTTCCAGTTCTGTACGAAAGCAAAGATTGCCTGTACAGCGATTGCCGGCTTCATCATCGGAATCGCAATAGAAATGAAGGTTCTAAATTCACCGCATCCGTCGATTCTTGCTGCTTCTACGATGTCCAACGGGAAGGAGGACTTCATATATTGACGCATATAGAATACGATTGCCGGTGCTGCGATTGCCGGAACAATCAGCGGAATGAAAGAGTCTGCCAAGCCCAATGTACCAACCATGAACTGTACGAAACCGGTAGATGTTACCTGAATCGGGATCATCATGACTGCCAGGATCACTGTGTAAGCAGTATCCCGTACCTTGAACTGGTAAACGGTCAGACCATAAGCGGTCATAGCAGAGAAGAATACGGTCAGGACAGTTGCACCAGCGGCAACGATCAAGCTGTTCCGATAACCAAGCAACAGATTCCACTGCGGAGACTGTGTGGTGATATTCTTCACGTTTTCTACAAAGTTGCTACCCGGAATCAGAGAAACCGGTGAGTTGATAATCGCATTATGTCCACGACAAGCGTTGACGATCATGAGATAAAGCGGAACCAGACAAACCAATGTCAGCAGAATGCAAACGATGAAGCAACCGGCAGACTTTAAATTCTGAATGGTTCTGTAGTTGTCCTTTACGCCTACCTGTTCCATTAGTTGATGCCCCCCATCTTTGCCAGCTTCTGCTGCTTCTTGTATTCCTTGATCAGAGCTTTCCGTTCCTTCTTCTTCCGTGCTTCATCTGCGTCCCGATTCATACGGAATACGATGATACCCAGAATTGCAGTGATGATGAACAGAATGATAGATGCTGCACCAGCATAACCATACTGAATCTTATCTTCACTGGTACGGAAGCTCTTATAAACGAATACAGCGACGGTTTCCAGATAAGTGTTAAGGGTTTCCTTCTTCGTGTGGAAGAGGTACGGAATATCAAACATCTGCAAACCACCGATCATGGAAGTAATCAGTGTGTATACAACCATCGGACGCAGCAGCGGGAGGGTTACCTTGCGGAGTACCTGACCACTGGTTGCACCGTCGATTGCAGCTGCTTCGAACAGAGACGGGTTGATACCCAAGATACCAGACATCATCATGATCATGGTATTACCAAACCACATCCATGTCTGAATGAACATAACGATGGCACGAGACCATACAGCACTATCTTCAAACATATACGCATTTCCGCCAGCCGATGTAATCAAGCCATTGACCAAGCAGATGTTGGAGTTAGAGAAGAAGCGCATGAACAGAGCGGCAACAGATACCGCTGTGATGATATTCGGCAGATACATAACAACTTTAAAAAAGCCCTGACCCGGAATGTGCAGCTTGGAATCTGTGAACCAGACAGCCAGCAACAGGGAAAGGAGAATCTGCGGAATAAAGTTACCAACCCAAAGGATAATGGTATTTTTAAAGTCACGCAAAAATTCAGTGTGGATACGAGCAGATGCACGATCAGAACCACCGAACAGAAGCGTCTGGAAATTCTGCAAACCAACAAATGTATCGCCCTGCGAACCATTTCCGTACAAGCTCAAAATAAAGGTGTTAATGAGCGGCCAGATCTGAAAGAAAGCGTATACAATGAAAAATGGTGCAATAAAGATGTAACCGTACTTGGCGTAGCTGATGGATTTAATTCGTCTTTGTGCAGCTGATGCCATTAAAACACACCCTCTCAAAAATTAAGTAAAATAGTAAGAAATAGTAAAAGAGAATGATAAATATATGCCTACAGGGTAGTACTACCCCGTAGGCGATTATATTTAATCAAGAAAAACTGGCAAAAACAGCTTATTCAACTGTGATGTCAGAGATTGCAGCAGCAACGGTGTCGAGGAACTCGTTGTAGCAAGCATCTTCGTCAGCCAGGTCGCCCTTGCAGTAAGAAGTTACAGCATCCTGCAGCTTGGTGTTGATGGTGCCATCGTACTGCGTAGCGATACCATCCAGGTTGATTGCATCAGCGGAATCGTACAGAACGGAGAACTGATCCTGACCATCCTTGAACAGATCGTTGGTGTGAGTACCTTCGCTTGCAACTTCGCTCATAACAGACTTGTTGTTTACAAAATCGTTGTGCTCTTCACAGTACTGCTTCATGGTGTCATCATCAATGGTCATAGCCTTGATGAACTGACCAGCAAATGTTGCGTTATCGGTGTTCGGGGATACGCACAGCCAAGAACCGCCCCAGAACCAACCAGTCGGGCCCTGTGTGATTGCGTACAGACCGTATGTAGAACCGCCTTCGCCGCCTTCAGCAGATTCCAGCTGACCGCCAGCTGCCAGAGACCATGACGGGAAGAAGTAACCCATTGTACCGTTTGCCAGAGAACCATCGCTCTGACCTTCAACGTACCAGTCATCTGTCCACTGATCAACAGTGCCGAT
>CAYNPC010000106.1:0-5601 GCA_964399025.1 uncultured Ruminococcus sp.
CTTCAGATGGTTTGGAAACGCAGACAGAAAGCGCATCCAATGTGACCTGCATCCCATCTGCTTCGCTCTGTATGGTGGCAGTCTGCGATTCCGGAATGGGAATTTCTGCAGACCAGCTTCCGGATAATACAGGAGATTGTTCCGAGAAATCATTTTTCATCGCTTCTCTTGTCAAGCTGTCAAAATCTTTTTCTTTCCAGATGGCTTTCCATTCTTCTATCGTCATATTCTCTGTGGAATAAGCAGCCTTCCAATCATCCTGCAAAGCGCAAATCTGCTGTTGCACCTGTTCGCCTTGTTCTGTCGTATAGATGCCGGAGAATGTGACTTGCAGTGTGCAGCCAGAAAAGTCTTCTTCTGTCAGGTAATAAGTAGCGTAGTAGATGTTGTCAGATGTTTCGCATTTCTGGAGCGGTTCGCTGAGATAACCGCCCTGTGACAGTTCTTTTTGTGTGCCATCTGCGGCAGTCAGCGTAAAGTAAGGCAAAAAGCACGCATCTTCCGGTAAGACTGTATCATCTTGCAAGGTCAGTTGTACGCTGAACATCAAGGTGTGATGGTCATTGTAAAGTCCCAGCAGAGAAACAGAAGCAGTATCTGTCTGTGTGAAAACAACGTCCGGACAACTGTAATAAGATTGCATCTGTGCAATTGCATCCGGTACTGCCATACCGACCGCTGGCACATCTGTGTTTGTGACACCGGAGTTGGAAACTGCTGTGAAAAACAATTCCATGTTGCCAGAAACCGCAGCGGCAGTGATGGTTCCGCCAACCAGCACGGCGGCAGCGGCAACGATACCAAACAAACGATAAGGCTTTTTCTTTCGTGGGACAGTGTGAAAGCCTGCTTGCTGCATCACACGTTCGGAAACGGCATGTTTGTTGATGGGTTGCGGTTTCAGAGATGGCAGCATGGTGTCCTCTGCTTCCAGATGGTCAAAGATATCATACAGATTCTGTTTCATAGGAATAGCCCCTTTCTATCAGTAATTGTCTGAGTTTTTTTCTTGCACGATGCAGGCGTACTTTAACGGTTGCTGCGGACAGATGCATTTCTGCCGCAATTTCTGGAATGTGCTGATAGTAATAATAATATCGGATTAAGACTTCTTGATCCGTCTGGGAAAGCGATTGTAAGGTGTCTCGCAATATTTCCGATAGCAACGCATGTTCGACTTCCTGCTCCAATGTCGCTGTTTCCAAAACGATGGTTTCTTCTTCCAGTGGCAGTGTTTCACGTAACGAACGCAGTCGGCTTTTTGCTTTGTTTCTTGCGATGGCAGCCAGATAGGCACGGAGCTTTCCGGCTTGCAATTTGTCCGTTGTCTGCCATACCGCCAGAAAAGTGTCTGCTGTCAACTCTTCCACATCCTGTTCGTGCAGAGTATTGCGTGTGATATTGCGGATAATCGTGCTGACATAAGCTTGATACGTTGTAATCAATGCTTGCAGTCCTTCTGGTTTTTGTTGTTGCAGCAGTGCAATCAACCGGGTTTCCCGCATAACGCATACCTCCTGTTTTTGTGATTTTGTCTGAGATGGTCTTGTCATGACTTGACATCTATCATAACGCAGCGAATGGGAAAATGGTTACATGATTTTTCTGAAATCGGCTCTTTTTGTGTAAAACGTTTTCTTCTGGGCATACTAAAATCGGAGGTGAATCGCATGGCATTTCAGAAAGTGATGATATCCGGTATCAACACATCAGAGCTGACGGTTCTGAAAGAAGAAGAGAAAATGGCATTGCTACGGGAAATACAGGAAACCGGTAGCAAGGCGGCACGGGACAAGCTGATCAAGGGCAATCTTCGGCTGGTATTGAGTGTGATTCAACGGTTTACGGGACGGGGCGAAGATATGGAAGATCTGTTTCAGGTGGGTGTTGTGGGCTTGATCAAAGCCATCAATCATTTTGATTTGAGCAAAGAAGTACGGTTTTCTACCTACTGTGTGCCAATGATCAGCGGTGAATTGCGGCGGTATCTGCGGGATTTCAATCAGGTGAAAGTGAGTCGTTCCTTGCGAGATCTGGCATATCGTGCGATGCAGGCAAAAGAACGTCTGACGGCAAAATTACAGCGAGAACCAACCATTGAACAGATTGCTGCGGAGATTGGCTCTAAACGGGAAGATGTCGTAATTGCGCTGGAGAGCATCACCGATCCGGTTTCTCTCTATGAACCGGTCTATTCAGAATCCGGCGACACGTTTTATGTGCTGGATCAGATCAGCGATCGGGACAGTATGGAGAACTGGCTTCGGGCACTTTCCATTCGAGAGGCAATGCAGAATCTGGGACAAAGAGAAAAAAATATCCTCTATCTGCGGTTCTTTCGTGGAAAGACACAGATAGAGGTGGCAGGGGAAATCGGCATTTCACAAGCACAGGTTTCCCGTCTGGAAAAAGGGGCACTGCTGAAAATCAAAGCCGCCGTGTAGGCATTGCCGTCACGGAATCAGTTGTGGACAAATTGATTGCGTGCAGCATCGTAATGATAGTTGACCGTCTGCATTTTTGCTGCGATAGCGTTCTGGTCAACATCCAGATCTTCACAAAGCGCAGACAGGGAGCTGTATTTGTCCCGTAATTGGGTATTGAGATAGCTGAGCAGGATATAAGGATCTTGTGGCAATGGCATCTGAACCATCTCCTTTCTGGGTTATTTTGTGGCTTCCAATAGCTTTTTTCGGTAGGCAGCAGCTGCCTGTTCTTGTTTGTTGTCACCAAACTGATAATAGACGGCATCTTTGATTGCATCCGGCAGGTACTGCTGTCTGACATAATGATGGGGGTAATCATGTGGGTAGAGATAATGCTGCCCCTTGACCGTTGCCTCTGCACCATCGAAATGACAGTTCTGCAAATGACGCGGGAAATCCAATGCGCCGTGCTTTTCCACATCTTCTATTGCGCTGTTCATTGCCAGATAGGCACTGTTGGATTTCGGGGCGGTTGCCAGTAGCACAATGGCTTCTGCAATGGGAATCCGTGCTTCCGGTAAGCCCAGCTGCAACGCACTGTCTACACAGGCTTTTGTAATGACAATTGCCTGCGGATAGGCAAGCCCGATATCCTCGGATGCAATCACCAGCAGACGGCGACAGAGGGAAAGCAGATCACCAGCTGCCAGCAATCTTGCGGCATAATGCAGCGCAGCATTTTCATCAGAACCACGGATGGATTTTTGCAGGGCGGACAACAAGTCATAATGCTGGTCATTTTCCCGATCATAACGCATATTGCTGCGCTGTGTCAGTTCCTGTGCCAGTTCCAAGGAAATCTGCAATCCGTCTGGAATCCGTGTAGCGGACAGCACACAGAGTTCTACTGTGTTCATGGCTTTTCGGACATCCCCACCGCAGCCACCAGCAATGTGCGCACAGACACCGTCTGCAATCTGCAATTCGATTTTCAGATTCTGCATGATTTTGGAGAAGGCTCGTTCGACGGCTTTTTGCATTTCTGCCGGCGGGACAGGTTTGAACTCGAAAACGGTGGAACGGCTGATGAGTGCGTTATAAACAGCAAAGTAAGGATTTTCTGTTGTAGAGGCAATCAGTGTGATTTGTCCATTCTCGATGTATTCCAACAAGCTTTGCTGCTGTTTTTTATTCAGGTACTGAATCTCATCCAGATAGAGCAGGATGCCATGCATGGCAGAGAGCGTGCCGACTTCCGCAGCGACTTCTCGCAGGTCAGCAGTAGAAGCTGTTGTCCCGTTCAGTTTGTGCAGGGACATGGATGTGCTGGCTGCAATCATGCGTGCAACGGTTGTTTTTCCCACACCAGATGGGCCATAGAAAATCATATTCGGAATTTTGCCGCTTTCGATGATGCGGCGAAGCGGTCGGTCAACGCCGAGTAAGTGTTGCTGCCCGACGATTTCTTCCAGACAGGTGGGGCGGATTTGTTCCGCTAAGGGTTGCATGTGGATGACTCCTTTCCAGTGGATTACAGATACAAAAACCGGAAGGTAACAGTTGTTACATTCCGGTTTTCTTTTTTCAGAGACAGTGGGATTATTCGTAGAGCGGATACTGCTTGCAGATAGCCGTTACCATTTCACGGATTTCATCTGCCTTGTCTTCGAACTGTGTTGCAGTCAGGTACATGCATTCTGCAATCTGTTCCATTTCTGCAACGCCAAGACCACGGCTGGTAACAGCCGGTGTACCAACACGGATACCAGAAGTAACGAACGGCTTTTCCGGATCGTTCGGGATGGCATTCTTGTTGACGGTGATATAAACCTCGTCCAGACGGTGTTCCAGTTCCTTACCAGTGATGGAGAACGGACGCAGGTCAACCAGCATCAGATGGTTGTCTGTACCGCCGGAAACCAGATCAAAGCCACGTGCCATCAGACCCTTTGCGAGTGCCTGTGCGTTTGCGACAATCTGCTTGCCGTATGCCTGAAATTCCGGTGTCATGGCTTCTCCGAAGCAGACAGCCTTTGCTGCAATGATGTGCATCAACGGGCCACCCTGTGTACCCGGGAATACAGCCTTGTTGAGTTTCTTTGCGATTTCTTCATCGTTGCACAGAATCAGACCGCCACGTGGGCCACGCAGTGTCTTATGTGTGGTGGTGGTTGTGATATCTGCATACGGAACTGGAGATGGATGCATACCAGAAGCCACCAGACCAGCAATGTGTGCCATATCCACCATCAGATAAGCACCGACAGACTTTGCAATTTCAGACAGCTTTGCAAAATCAATGATTCTCGGATATGCGCTTGCGCCGGCAACAATCAGCTTTGGCTTGTGTTCTTTTGCCAGTGCAGCAACCTTGTCGTAATCAATCACTTCATCGTCACCCAGACCGTAGGAAACGAAGTTAAAATATTTACCGGAAATGTTGACCGGTGAGCCGTGGGTCAGGTGACCGCCGTGAGCCAGACTCATACCCAGTACGGTGTCGCCCGGCTGGAGCAGTGCAAAATAAACAGCGGTGTTTGCCTGTGCGCCGGAGTGCGGCTGTACATTGGCATACTTTGCGCCGAACAACTTCTTTGCACGGTCAATTGCAATTTCTTCTACGACATCGACATATTCGCAGCCGCCATAATACCGCTTGTGCGGCAGACCTTCTGCATACTTGTTGGTCAATGCCGAACCCATTGCTGCCATGACAGCTGGGGAGACAATATTTTCGCTGGCAATCAGCTCCAGATTGCGACGCTGTCTGCCGAGTTCCTGCTGCATTGCAGCACCGACTTCTGGATCATACTTTGAAACAAAGCCGATAGAATCCATCATATCCTGATACATGTGTAAATCCTCCGTTTTTAAAAAATGATTGTGCCAAAAGTGACCTTTTTTATTATACAACATTTTACGGCAGTTGACAAGCTTTTTTTCAGATTTCCTGCTGTGTGGTTCGCCGTAGTATTTCATCCAGAATGCGATGAGCAGCTTCTGCTTTTTGCATTTTGGCAAGTGGGATTTCTGCATCCGCTGTAATCATCGTGATAATATTGGTGTCGACACCGAAGCCAGCCTCTTCTCCGGCAACGCTGTTGGCACAGATCATATCACAATGTTTCTTTTGCAGTTTCTTTCGGGAATGTTCCAGAACGTGTTCTGTTTCCAT
>CAYNPC010000107.1:0-5547 GCA_964399025.1 uncultured Ruminococcus sp.
CTTCCAGAAAGAGAATGCACGCTGCAAAGGACTATTCCGGTGCAGAAATCATGCGGACACTGCGGGATGAAGTACTGAACAGAGAAATTCCGGTGATCGACTTCACTTCTGCAATTGAACTGATTCTGGATGAAGAAGGCAAGTGTGCTGGTGCAGTTCTGATGAACATGGAAACCAAGGAAATCCTGATTGCCAAGGCAAAGGTTGTTATCATTGCAACCGGTGGCGCAGGTAGAATGCACTATCAGGGCTTCCCGACTTCCAACCACTACGGTGCAACAGCAGATGGTCTGGTTCTGGCTTATCGTGTTGGCGCAAAGCTGCGGGATCAGGATACCATTCAGTATCACCCGACGGGTGCTGCATTCCCAGAACAGATTTTCGGTGCACTCGTAACCGAAAAGGTTCGTTCTCTGGGTGCAAAGCTCGTGAACGTAAATGGTGAAGTATTCATGCACCCACTGGAAACCCGTGACGTTGCAGCTGCTTCTATCATTCGGGAATGCCAGCGTGGCAATCAGGTCAATACCCCTGAAGGTCAGGGCGTATGGCTGGATACTCCGATGATCGAACTGAAGAACGGTGAAGGTACCATTGAAAAGCGGATTCCGGCAATGATGCGTATGTTCGGTAAGTATGGCATTGATATCCGGAAGCAGCCAATCATCGTATATCCGACACAGCACTATCAGAACGGTGGTGTAGATGTCGATGAAAACAGCATGACTGCGGTAGAGAATCTGTTTGTTGCTGGTGAAGCAGCTGGCGGTGTACACGGCAGAAACCGTCTGATGGGGAACTCCCTGCTGGACGTAATCGTATTCGGTCGGAACGCTGGTATTCACGCAGCAGAAAAGGCAAAGTCTGTTACCGTTGGAAATCTGACACTGAAGCACATTGATGCGTTTGAAGCAGAACGGAAGGCAGCTGGCGTAGAAAGTGACATCGTATCACCGATGCTCCTGCCAGACTATACCAGAAAAGTAAATGGATAAGTGCTCTCTTCTTGCAAAATGAAGCTTTCGTAACAACAAAACGGCAAGGCACGCACAAAAAGCGGTCTTGCCGTTTTCTCTTTTTTCGTTTAGAAACCGATTAACCTGTTGAATAGGAGTTGATAGAAAAGTGAATGCAATCAATAAGATTATCGAACAGATTGACGGCTATGTGTGGGGGATCCCACTGATTGTGCTGATTATGTTTTGCGGCGTTTGGCTGACCGTTCGCTGCTGTGGGGTGCAATTCCGGCACCTTGGAAAAGCCCTGAAGTTTATGGTAAAGAACGAGTCAGATGGAGACGGAGAGGTTTCCAGTTTTGCTGCACTGTGTACAGCACTTTCTGCGACCATTGGTACGGGAAACATCGTCGGTGTTGCCACAGCCTTGGCAGCTGGTGGACCTGGTGCATTGTTCTGGATGATCGTAGCTGCCCTGTTGGGTATGGCAACCAAATACGCAGAGGGCTTTCTGGCAATCAAGTATCGTACAGTTGATGCAGAAGGGCACTACCTTGGTGGCCCATTCTACTACATTGAAAAAGGTATGGGTACAAAGTGGAAGTGGCTCGCAAAGCTGTTTGCTGTGTTTGGGACATTGGCAGGTTTGCTCGGAATTGGTACCATTACACAGATTAATGGCATCACTTCTGCGGCAAATAACTTTTTTGATGCAAATGGGAAGCACATCGCTTTCAGTTTGTTCGGACATGATTATACATGGACAACAGTAATCTGTGGTTTGCTGGTAACAGTGTTTGCAGCACTGGTTATCATTGGCGGTCTGAAGCGTGTT
Organism: uncultured Ruminococcus sp.; assembly: GCA_964399025.1. Taxonomy (GTDB): domain Bacteria; phylum Bacillota; class Clostridia; order Oscillospirales; family Ruminococcaceae; genus Ruminococcus_C. The sequence goes on from CAYNPC010000107.1 coordinate 1,792, forward strand.
TCTCAGGTTTCACAAGTCGTTGTACCGTTCATGGCAATCCTGTATGTGCTTTGCGTGCTGATTATTCTCATCACAAACATCACAAAGCTTCCGTCTGCTGTTGTAGAAATTGTACAGAGTGCTTTTGGAGTACGGGCAGCTGCTGGTGGCGCATTGGGTGCTATGATGGTTGCAATGCAGAAAGGTGTGGCAAGAGGCATTTTCTCTAATGAAGCTGGTTTGGGTTCTGCACCGATTGCCGCAGCCGCAGCACAGACAAAAGAACCGGTTCGGCAGGGTCTGGTTACGATGACCGGTACCTTTATTGATACGGTTGTAATCTGCACCATGACTGGTCTTTGCATCGTCATTTCTGGTTCTTGGGCAGATCCAAGTCTGGAAGGCGTACAAATTACGACCGCAGCATTCCAAAGTGGCTTGCCAATTGGCGGACGTTTTCCGGCTTTTATTCTGATGATTTGTTTGGTTTTCTTTGCATTCACTACTATCCTCGGTTGGAGCTATTATTCAGAACGCTGCCTGTCTTATCTGGTTGGCGCAAAGAAATCGACCACAGCACTGTTCCGGTGGCTGTACATTGCAGCCGTCTTTGTTGGTCCTTACCTGACGGTAGAGGCAGTCTGGAACATTGCAGACATTTTCAACGGATTGATGGCATTGCCAAATATCATTGCATTGCTGGCACTTTCCGGCGTAATTGCCAAGGATACAAAGCAGTATTTCCAGAAAAACGCATTGCAGCGGTAACATAAGAACTGCAAAAACGTAGAAAAACAAAATCCCTCACCGGTTTCCTTTACGGTGAGGGATTTTTGTGCCTATGGGCATTACATATCGTCCGTTTCCGACTCGGACGGAAGTTCCTCAAGTGGGAGGACTTCTAATACAATACAGGTTACATTGTCAATGCCACCGTAGTTGACGGCGGTCTGTACCAATACAGCTGCTTCATTGAAATAATCCTGTGAGAGAATGTCCTGAATTTCTTCTTCTGGACACATATCCACCAGACCATCTGTGCAGAGCAAGAATTTTCTACCCGGCTGTAGGGAAACAGGAGGACGGCTGTCCGCATTCAGACCGAGTTCATTTTTATCTACGCCGATATAAAGTGTCAAGCGGTGCTGATCTGCACTCTTTTTGGCATCTGTTTCGGTGTAGATACCGGCATCCAGTTTCTGATTTGCCAGTGTATGATCTCTTGTCAGGCAAATCAAATCCGCATCATCCTGCATATAAATGCGACTGTCGCCCAGATAATAGAGCTTTGCCATGCCACCGATGAAGTAAAGCATAGCGAATGTTGTGCCACCACTGAGGCAATTTTTTTCTCGCAGCATATCACAGATGGCATTGTTGGCTTCTGTGACGAACTCTGTGACAAGCTGGTCAACGACACGGATGCTCTCTGCGTTCTTCAAACGGTTCTCGTATTTTTTCATAGTCTGTACAGCAATTTCGGAGGCGATTTCTCCATACGCCGCACCGCCCATGCCGTCAAAGACGGCAAAACTCATACCATCTGCATCACTGATGGTATAGGTGGCAGAAAAATCATTCCGGAAAATTTCATGTAAATGGAGGCCTTCCAGATAAAAATTATCCTCATGATTTCCTCGTACTTTGCCAATATGGGTGGAAACAGAAACCCGTAAATTATAATCGGTAATGCCGGGTTTCATAAAAAGTGCGTCATCCTGCGCCTGAAAAATAGGGTTTTTATGGTTGGAATAGTAGTAAATCGCTTCTTCCTGCTCCATGTCTTGATTCGTATCAAACTTCACTGTTACGATCTCCTTATATATTCTTTTCTGTGAAATCAAACAATTCTGCTGTCCGCAAACGGTGACTTCTCAGTGCTTTTGGTCGTCCGACATGAAATTGTGCTTTCGTGAAGACAGTTTAACCACTCTTATCATACCACACTTTTTACAAAAAGTAAATAACAAAATGAAAAATCAACCGCTATTTCTGTTTGTGATGTAGGCAAGGTAGAAAAATCTCAATGACCGCAGGTGCAACAACAGTTGCAAAGAAGATTGCAGAGGATATTGTAAGCACAGCATTTTACGCAGGAATCCATCTCGAAAGAGGGTGCATAGGTCTGCTGCATCTGCTGATAGGAAAAGCCGCCGCTCAGCTGTTGCACCAATCTCTGATATTCTGGCTTGGATGGATCCATTTGTGCTGCTGTTTTTGCGTGCTGCAAGGCGATGTCCTGATTGCCAGCACCGCTGTTTGCGACAGCACTGACATAGTACCATTGTGCATTGCGGTTCTGTATGTCGTTCAGCACCCGAATGGCTTCCGCAAACCGATAATTCTGAATAAAGTTGACAGCTGCCTGAAGGTGTACGCTGTCTTCATCCTGACTGCTGGATTCTGCATGAAAGCCAGAAAATGCGCCATTTGGATTGTGGCGTTCGTCCATAATCTGCTGATATGCCTGCTGTACCTGCTTGAATTTTTCTTCGTATTCTTTGGCATGGGGCGAATTGACATTGGCATCCGGATGATATTTCCGGCTGAGCTGCCGGTATGCTTTTTTGATTTCTTCATCGGATGCCGTCTTGCTGACACCCAGAACTTCATAAGGGTTCGACATGATGATTGCTCCTGCTTCTGCTGTGTTTTATTTTGCCACAGCGTTTTGATATTCTTTTTGTTTTCGGGAAAATGGCTGCCAGATACCGGCATATAAGATATTACGCAATAAATCCACGTTGCGTAGAATCGGCAACCGTTCAAAAGCTGCTGCTGCCCTTTCCGCTGCATGTTGCAACAATTCTTGTATGCGCTGGTGAAAGGCTGGAGAAGTTTCTATTTCTGACAGAAACGGATTGTAATTGTGATGCTTCCGGTCTTTTTTCAGATCATCGTAAGCATCCATGAGATAGATAAACACGCCCAGATAATAGCCCATGCAGCGCAGATCGGATGACCAGATATCTGCTTCTTCGCAGAAAATCTCTGACAATGCCCGTCCAAAACAGGCGGCTGGCAACATCGGATCGGTCTCGTTCTGCTGTTCATATGTATGCAATTGCTGCATATGCTGCAACACAGCTTCTGTTTTTTGCGGATAGGCAGTACAGACGTTCCGGTAGGCGTGACGCAAAGCACGCATCAACAATCCATATGCAGGATGTCGGTTATCCTGCCAGTGATCCTGACATTGCAGATAGGAAAAGAAAAGGTGCATATCTGCTGTATAATCCACCTGTGGGCTTTGGTAGATGGTTTCTTTTTTTCCAATGCCATGTAGACAACGGACAGTATGGGAATGGGTTTCCGGTTCATAAAGCGCATCCAGCAGCAGGGAGAGAAATGTAAAGTCATAACTCAGTGTCAGGCGGCTGATTGCACCGAACCGATTTTGCAGGGTATGACAAAGTCCGCAGTAGTGCGCACGATAGACATCATATTCCCGGAATCGCAGATCCGGTCGGTAAATTTGCACATAACCGTACATGCTTTGCCTCCTTTTTGCTTGTTGCTCAGAAAACAGTATACCATATTGTACCTGTGAAATGCAGAGATTTTTGTATTTTTCACGCATCTCCTACATCAGATGCTGATGCAGATACTTCTCTCTCGTCGCCAGGCCTCCGCGGATGTGACGCTCAGATTTATTCACATCCAGTACCACTCTGGCCTGCGCAGCGAGGGATGGATTGATGCGCTCCAGGCGATCGGTTACGTCCTTATGTACGGTCGTCACTAATTAGAACGGTTTCATTTAAACCTAAATCACCA
>CAYNPC010000108.1:0-5505 GCA_964399025.1 uncultured Ruminococcus sp.
ATTATATCACAGTTTTTTCTGTTTGTCAAGTACTTTTTACAACAAAAATCGCATATAGCAGAAAGAATCTGCCATATGCGATTGATTGCATGGGGAATGATTGGTTATGCCTGTGTTTCTTCCGGCTTGTCTGTTTCATCGGTTTCCTCCGATGTTTCCGGTTTTTCTACAGTCTCTGTTTCCGGTTCGTTTGATTTTTCTGGTTTGTCTGGCTTCTCAGTGTCTTTCGGTTTGTCTACGTCTTTTGGTTTGTCTGGGGCTTTTGGTTTCTGCGAATCTGGAATCTCTGTCTTTTTTTCTGCTTTCTTTGCCGGTTTCTGCTGCTCCTCAATGGCCGCTTTCCGCTTTTCCTTTACAATGGCGAGCAGCACCTTGTTGTGCTTCTTGTCATAGCGATAGAACAGCACCAGAATGCAGATGCCGATTACAAGGCAGATAAGACCAATGTTCCACCCCGGCGGTGTGTAGGTCATGGTTACGACGTGTTCGCCGGCTTCCAGCTCTACGCCAACCAATGCGTTCAGCACCTCAACCGGTTCTACCTTCTTGCCATCGACCTTGACCGTCCAGCCCTTTTCCCACGGAATGCTGGTCATCATAATCTGACCTTCTTCTGCGGTGATGGTACCGGTAATCTTGCGGTCGTTGTATTCTGTGATTTCCCACTGATTTTCTTTCAGCTTGTCAATGTCCTCCTGGAACATCTCTTCGTCGAAGCTGTAGAAGAAGAAGTTCTTGACGATGGTGTATTCGTTGGCAACGGTCATACGCAGGCAGAGGTTTGTGCCAATGTCAAACTGACCCAGCCGCATGATGGTGTAGTTGTCGCCTTCGAAGTAAGCGTTGAACCATTCAAAGTCATAGTCTGCTGTTTCAGCGTTCCATTCGCCCAGCCACAGATTGACTGCCTTCTGGTTTTCTGTCTTGAAGAAGATATAAATCGGATCTTCTGTCTGCACAGTGAGACGGAAGTCAACAGTCGGGTCGCCGCTCTGTCCAGCGGTGTAGCAGGTCTGGTCGCCGTAAGCCGATGTGGTTACATTGCTCAGAACCGGATCGCCGTCCAGCTCGACCGGTGTATAGTAGCTCTTGCTGCCGGAGATGCTGCCGCTTTCATCAAAGGTCATATTGCCGCTGATGACGCTCATCAACATATTCTGGCTGTTGAACGGGTTGTCGTTGCCCAGATGGTCAATCCGTTCTACGTCTTCGTCGACCATGTAGCCGATGGAGAGCGCATTCGGGTTTTCATAAACCTTGATGGTCTGTGCGGTGTCGTTTTCGTCGGTGTAGTCGTACTGCATTACGGCTTCGTAAGTCGGGTTCAACCGTTTGTTGGTGTCGCTCTCTTTATTCAGGACATACTTGATGCCCAGCAAGGAGTCAGCCAGTGCGGTATTGCCGTCATAACGGGTATAATAGCTGTGCATACAGTAACCCAGTGTCTCGATGAAGTTGATAATCTTGGTGTTCATTACGGAGCTGGAGTGGGAAATACCACGCAGACCCATGGCAGCGTTGTCGTTGACACAACGGAAATACGTCTTTTCCGAACGATACAGACCGTCATCATATTCCTCCAGTTCATCGACAACAGCACGACCGTTTTCGATGAAGTTTGTCCAAGACTTCTTGGTTGAGTAAGCCACTTCGTCATCAATCTTGTTCATGGAGTCTACGGCATTGTAAGTCAGTTCGCCGCCGACAAAGAACAGCATCACGATGGTAACGACCACGTTGGCGAAACGTTTTACGGCATCCTTAGAGCCGTCCTTCATCAGGTAGAGACAAATCAGGTAAACACCAATCAGCACGATAGAAACCCAGATGCTCTTGATGGTGTCGATGTGCTCATATCCCAGCTTGGCAATGACGAGCAACAGAACCATCATCCCGAAGAAAACAACGCCGAGTGCGCCCGGTCTGATGTCTTTCAGCTTGGTGAATGCCATTGCTGCCATCGAGAGCAGGATAAACGAAATCATGAAAGAGTAACGATACGGGAGCCAGTTCGGGGACTGTCCGCCGTGCCACATCATATCAATCGGCTTGAAGTACATGCTGACGATCATGCAGACCAGCATAAAGGTATAGCCGATTTTCTTTCTGAGGGTGATTTTGCTGTTGGCATAGAAAAGCGGCAGCAGAACAACGGTCAGCAGACCGCAATAGATTTCCGGACTACCCTGTACATTGACAGAGTCATACTGTGCCGGCAGCAGCTGCGGAATCAGGTCAATCAGGTCAAACTGGGCTTCGAACAGATCCTTCAGCTGAGACATCTTTTCGGAGAATGCCACTTCGCTGTGGAAAACGTCTGACAGCTGTGTAAAGATGCTTTCTGTGAATTCAAATTTACCTTGCTGCAATGCGTAGTAAACCGGCAGAATCATAATAGCGGAGCAGAGCAATCCCACCACGGTGGTGTAGCACATTCTGCCGATCTGCCGCAGGAAGTCAGAAGCTTTCCGTCCCTTCTGATCCGTGCCGAAGAAGAGATAGAAGATAAAGTAAATGACAATAAAGATTGCCATCATGAAGCCAATATAGAAGTTGGCAACAAACATCAGTGCAAGTGGGATGGCGTAATTGATTTTTCTGCCGTCATCGACCAGATATTCCAGACCGGTCATAATCAGCGGCAGGAAAACCAGACCATCAATCCACATCGGGTCAATCAGCTGAATGACAGCGTATGCCATCATAGCATACATGGAAGAGAAGAGCAGGGCATGCAGACCGCCAACGTCTCTGCGCTTTTGCAGGAAGTAGCTGAACGTCACACCTGCTGCACCCAGTTTGCACAACTGCATAATCAGCAGGCTGGCAAGGATGCATCTTTCCGGCAACAGGATGACAATTAAAGTAAATGGGCTGGCAAGATAGTAGCCAATGATTCCCATAAAGTTACCGGACAGGTTTCTCGACCAGTTGTAGAAGATACTGCCATCGCCCCAGAAGGCGTCCCGCAGTGCTTCAAAGTAATAGACATATTGTCCGTTCAAGTCCAGACAGAGAACGGATTCTTCGCCGAACGGTGCGATGCCGAAGAGCGCATAGGCGAGAAACGTCAACACAACAGGGATGAAAAATGCAATCACATAGAACCTGTTGCGGACGAGCCAGCCTTGCAGCCCATGACCAACACCGGCGAGGGTCAACGGTGATTTTTTTACCGCTGACGATTTGCGTGTGGATGCGTTCGTCATGATTTCCTCCTAAAAAATTTTTTTCTTTGCGCAAGGAACGGTGCGCAGGAATAGAATCTATAGTAACACAAACGTGTATTTGTGCGGATCGGGAATCCTCTTGACAAATTCGCAGAGGGTGTTTATACTTATAAAAGAACATAGAATGGCGCAGACAATCGACAGGGGGGAGAACAATGGAATCGTTACTGGCTGCGTTTTCCGCAGAAAATCCACATGCGTTGCGGAATCTTCTGCTGATAGTTGTCACAGTGCTCTATCTGTTGGCAATGGTGATTTTATTCTGTCTTTTCTGGCGTGCCAATCAGAAATTGATAGAACGGAAACGCCAGTTAAAGCAATCGCAGCAATCGCAATTGCAGCAATTACCGCCATCGCCACCGCTGCAAGAAGACGACATTACGAACAAATCAGATACTGTCCATCCACACAGATCAGAAACACATACTGATCCGAAAGTGTCGTGAGATTGCCTGTTGTACCCAGAGAAATGTCCAATGTCAGAAACCATTCGTCTGTAACATGGTTGGCGGTGTAATCTTCTTCTTCGCTCAGTGCATCAATCATAGTGTTGAGGTTGTCGATGTTGTCATGGATGGTGTCGGTTGTCTGTTCACAATCTGTGATGGAGATGCTGTAGAATGTACAGGTTTCGTCTTCTGTCTGCTGGGCGAAATTGTAATTCTGTTGTGTCAGCAGTCCGTCTACGCCGACCAGTCCTTGATACATTTCCTCTACAACATAATCTGTGTAGCAGTCCAATGTACATTGCGTATAGAGTGTAGTGTCTTCCGTCTGAATGGCATAGAAATAATCTGCCAGAGCGGAAATGGCATCCTCTGAAAAATAACGATAGTCGTATTCCACAGGGATCGAGGTGTCGGTGGATTGTTGCATGGTTGCGCCGAATGGCAGGTCTTCCATCGCAACGCTGTCCGTACTGGATGAAGTTTCCTCGTCCTTACAAGCTGTCAGACAACTCAGTGTCAGGAAAAGAGTGAGCAGCAGAGAAACTGCGGTACAAATCCGGTTTCGCATGATTGCAAACCGCCTCCTTTGGTAGAATAAATTGAAAAAAATCATACGGTTTTAATGTATCACATTTTTTGCAAAATGTCAACGTGCAATACAAAATTTGTATGATTTCAACAAAAATAGATTGCAATTTGCAGCAAAAAACAGAAAGGATCATGCCCATGCCACGTTTTTTTTTAGAGACCATCAACGAAGAAGATATCCGGATTACCGGAGAAGATGCCCGTCATATCGGACGTTCTCTGCGGATGCGGGTTGGAGAACCGTTGACGGTCTGTGCGAACAGCACCGATTATGATTGCATCATCACAAAGATTACAAGCGACACGGTATTTCTGGAAGCGCAGTCGGTCCATCTCTGTGCAGCCGAGCCAAGCATTTCCGTGACCTTGTATCAGGCAATTCCGAAGGCGGACAAGCTGGAAGAAATCATCCAGAAGTCCATCGAATTGGGAGTGAGTCGCATTGTGCCGGTATTGACTGCCCGTTGTGTCTCCCGTCCGAAGAAAAATGATTTTGAAAAGAAACTGCCCCGTTTGCAGAAAATCGCCGCTGCTGCTGCGAAGCAGTCCGGTCGGGGCATCATTCCGGAAGTAGCGACACTCTATAGCTTTTCCGAGGCCTTGGAGGAAGCAGCGCAGGCAGATTGTGGCGTATTCCTGTATGAGGGCGGCGGCGTGCGCTTTTCCGAAGTGGATTTACAGAGTGGGCAACACATCGCTCTCTGGATTGGCAGCGAAGGGGGATTTGACCCGAAAGAAGTCGAAGCTGCCAAAGCCGCCGGTATGATTCCCGTCTGGTTGGGAAATCGGATTCTGCGTTGTGAGACAGCACCGCAGGCAGCCTTGTCCATTTTGATGCATAAAACCGACAATATGTAACCAATGTGTCGAAAAATCAATCAAACACTTGTATTTTTTTCAGCAATATGGTATAATAACAATAACACAGATATGCTGCCGCAGAGGGATATCTGCCATACTGTATGAAAATTTTACATTCTGCGGAGAAAAGAGGAGCATTATGAAAACACGTACCATTGTATCCATCATTCTTGCAACAGCAACGGTTGTGCTGGGCACGATTCTGTTCGTAATCAAGCTGCGGAAAAAGCATCACTGTGGCTGTGATCTGGCTGGCACAGAAGACTGCATCGGCGGCGAAGATTGCGGTTGCGACGGCACAGAAGAGCCGTACTGCGAGACAACCTGCTGCTGTGACGCAGACGTTTGCGCAGACGACGAAGCAGATTTAGAAGAAG
>CAYNPC010000109.1:0-5500 GCA_964399025.1 uncultured Ruminococcus sp.
GATTGACTTCTGAAATACCAGCCATAGAAGCAACAAAAGAAGAACCAACAGAACCTCTGGAACCAACTTCATAGCCATGCTCCACGCTGTCCCATACCAGATTTTGTGCAATGATATACAAGACAGCAAACCCATGTTTGATGATAGATTGCAATTCCCGATTCAGTCGCTTTTCCACCAATTCCGGCAGCGGATCATCATAGATTTCCCGTGCTTTTTCGTTGGTAATGCGCACCAGATCTTCTTCTGCGCCTTCGATGTTCGGCGTAAATGTCCCTTTCGGAATGGGTCGGATTGGTTCAATGCAATCTGCGATGCGGTTCGTATTCTCTACAACAATTTCATACGCTTTTTCTTCACCCAGATATGAAAATTCTTCCAGCATCTCTTCTGTTGTCCGGAAATACAATGGCGGCTGATATTTTGCATCTTCATAACCCTGTCCTGCTTGCAGGATTTCACGAAACTTTGCATCTTTCGGATCCATAAAATGCACGTCACAGGTCGCACAAACTGGTATCTGTAATTCTTCTCCCAGCTTTACAATCGCACGGTTATAGTCACGCAGTTCTTCCTGATTGACAGCAGAACCATTCCGGATCATAAAAGCATTATTGCCATCTGGCTGAATTTCCAGATAATCATAGAATTTCGCCAGTTTCACAATTTCTTCGTGTGACCGCCGTTCCACCATTGCCCGAAACAACTCGCCTGCTTCGCAGGCACTGCCGAACAGCAAGCCTTCTCGATGCTGCAACAAGACAGATTTTGGTATGAGCGGTTTCCGGTAGAAATATTGCAGGTGTCCATACGAAATCAATTTGTACAGATTTTTCAAGCCCACCTGATTCCGTACAAGGATAATCTGGTGATAGGCATGCAGTTTCCGTACATCAATATCGGATGTCCCTGTGTTCAACTCTGCCAGTGTTTTCAACCCTTTTTCCTGCATCAGCTGGGAAACCAGTTTGACATAGATTTTCGCCAACATCTGCGCATCGTCAGAAGCACGATGATGATCAAATTTTCCGAGTTTCAGTGCCTTTGCAACAGAATCCAGCTTATGCTTTGCAATCTGTGGCAACATGACCTGACTGAGTACCAGTGTATCCAGTGTGACAAAAGAAAACGAAATATTCCGTCGCTCACAAACATCTTTGATGAAGGATGCATCAAAGTGCGCATTGTGTGCTGCCAATACTGGCTTATTCGTGCCACAAAAGGCAATAAATTGTTCTACCGCTTCTTTTTCCTTTGGTGCATTGGCAACCATACCATCTGTGATGCCTGTCATCTCTACAATTTTCGGCGGAATTGTTTTCTCTGGATTGACCATAGTAGAAAATGTATCGACAATCTGCAAATTCCGCAGCTTGACGGCACCGATTTCTGTCAGTCTGTCATTTCCATAATTCGTACCAGTTGTCTCTACATCAAAGACAATGATTTCGTCCATCAAGCTGCGTGTGTCCATCTCATCGACAATCAGTTTTTTCTGTATGTCATTGACGACATAGGCTTCACAGCCATAGATGATTTTAAAATGATCGTCCTTGAGTCCGTAACAAGCGTTCATTGCATCCGGAAATGCCTGTGCAATTCCATGATCCGTAATTGCAATGGCAGGATGTCCCCATTCATGCGCACGCCGCACCAGCTTCCCAACATCTGTCACAGCATCCATCTGCGACATGTTTGTATGGCAATGCAGTTCCACTCGTTTTTTCTCTGCACGATCTTCTTTTTTCTTCCGTGTCACCATTGTAATGGCATCCGGTTTCATGACCATCTCATGAGAAAACGAATCAAAGTCCACACGTCCCAACAGCAAAACAGAACTGCCCTTCTGTATTTGATCCAATGGCAGTTTTTGCAGATTTTCTGTCGTATCAAACAATTTTACCAGAATCGAATTTTCGTAATCCGTCACTTGATAAGTAAGAATCGTGCGGTCACCTTTGACTTCTCTGCGATCCATCGCAAATACATCCGCCAGAATAACGGATCGCTGTCCCGTCTGTTGTAACGCCTGCGTAATGGAAACCGGTACATCCCGAATGGGTCTGCCTTTGATTAACACGGCACTGCCCGGTACGACATCCGCCAATTCCATAGAAAGCGTAACAGGCTGTGCTTTCACCGCTTCTACTTTTCCTTTTGGTTTTGTTGGGTTCGGCTGCAACTGCTCCTGATGCTTTGGAATCTGCTTCGCCGCTTCCTCCTGCATTTTATGATAGGCTTCCTCAGAAACAGCTGCTTCTCCCTGCAATTCTACTTTCCACTGCACAGAAAAAAACCGCTGCAACAGACGCTGCAACTGTTCTGCGACATGGCAGCGTTGCAGAATCTCATATCCGCCATTTTGCAATGTAATCCGCAGCGTTGTACCGGTTTGCTCTACCGCTGCACCGTCCAGAAAACCGTTGACAACCGGCTGTTCCCGCTTCAGAAATTGCAGCAATTCCGGAAAGTAGTCCCGATTCCAGAGTGATGTGGCATAAGTCGGTGCAATCCGTACCGTCTCTATCTGTAACGCTGTTTGCAGTGTATGTTCCAATGCAAACATATCCGCAGCCGGTACGAGCTGTGGAAAGATGACATAAAACGAAATGCGTGTCAGATTTTCTGTATAGGTCAGGCGATATAATTCCCCACCCTGCATGGAGGACGGCAATGCTGTCACATAAGGATCCAAAAAGTCGGAAAACTGCAAGGCTTCCATGCTACACACTCCTAAAACTTCTCAATTTCCTGCATCAATTCTGATACAATCGCTTCTTCCGGTATTTTGCGCAGGACTTCTCCTTTTTTGAATAGCACTGCGCAGCCATCACCGCCGGCAATCCCGATATCTGCTTCTCTTGCTTCTCCCGGTCCATTGACAACACAACCCATTACGGCAACTTTGATATCTTTGTCGATGTGTGCCAATGCTGCCTCCACTTCTTTGGCAGTCTTCACCAGATCAATTCTGGTTCTGCCGCAAGTCGGACAAGCAATCAACTCCGGCCCTTTTCGCAGACCGAGACATTTCAGGATGTCTTTTGCAGCGTAGATTTCCTGCACCGGATCGTCTGTCAAAGAAACCCGAATGGTTTCTCCGATGCCATCATGCAACAACGTTCCAATGCCAATGGCAGACTTGATTAGACCCATATGCGCTGTACCGGCTTCCGTCACACCGAGATGCAGCGGATAATTGCACGTTTCTGCTGCCAGTCGATACGCATCAATCATAGTGGAAACGTTCGAGGATTTCATGGAAATGACAATATCCGTAAAATCGCAGTCTTCCAGCATTTTCACATGCCGCATTGCACTTTCTACCAATGCCGGTGCAGTTGGTGCGCCATATTTTGCAAGCAACTCTTTTTCCAGAGAGCCAGCGTTTACCCCAATCCGAATGGGAACATGATGTGACTGACAAGCTTTCACAACTTGCTTGACACGATCCATTCCGCCGATATTACCCGGATTGATTCGGATTTTATCAATTCCAGCATCGACAGCTGCGATGGCAAGGCGATAATCAAAATGAATATCAGCGACCAACGGAATGGAAATTTTTTTCTTAATGGCTGGAATCAATGCCAGTGCTGCCTGATCCGGAATGGCTGCACGTAAAATCTCACAACCTGCCTGTTCCAATTCCACTGCTTGTGCGACACTGCCTTCTATATCATCTGAGCGAGTGTTCAGCATGGATTGAATATAGATATGCTTTCCATCCAGCGTACAATTGCCGACTTTGACGGGATTTCCTGTTTTCATGTGTTACTCCTTTCCTGTCACGAATGAAAAATACGAGTCACATCTTGCGCCGTGACAACAATCATCAACAAGAACAATGCTGCCATTCCAACCAGATGCACCATTGCTTCGTGTTCTTTCTTAACGGGCTTTCGCCGGATGGCTTCCAGCAACAAAAATAAAAACCGGCTGCCGTCCAATCCGGGAATCGGCAAAAGATTAAAAATGCCAACGTTAATGGTAATAAAAATCGTCAGATGCAGTACAGAAGAAACACGTTCTGCCATCGTCTCACCAACCGTTGCTGCATCACTGATCACTTCTACCGTTCCAACCGGTCCGGACAAATCCTGAATGCCATATTTTCCGTTGACCAGTTCTACCAGTGACATCCAGATCAATTTCGAGGTTGCCACGGTATCTTTCGCAGCATACGCCATCACATTCCAGACTGTTTTTTCTTCTGTCTCCAGTGAAAAATCCAACCAGTCATTGTTTTCCTGATCCAGAAATGTTACATTTTCCAACGTGACTTTTTCGCCGTTTCGTTTTACAACAACTGTAAATGGTTCTCCGGCTTCATTGCTCATTTTATATTGCAAATCTGTAATTGTAAAAATACGAGAACCGTTCAGCGAAAGAATCGTATCGCCTTCCTGCAATCCACAACTGTTGCTGGTTGCCTGTTCGTGAAAACCGTGTATCGTGTTACGAATCAGATAAGGGTCACTACAGGTCGTTGTAATCAACAATACAAATCCCAGTACAATATTCATGAATGCGCCTGCCAGCACTACAATCATCCGCCGCCAAGGTGGTTTCCGGTCAAATGCCCGTTCATTCTGACTTTCTTTTTCTTCCCCTTCCATTGCACAAAAGCCACCTACCGGCAGCAACCGCAAGGAATATGTGGTTTCACCCTTTTGAAACCGCAGAATTTTTGGCCCCATCCCAATGGCAAATTCATTTACCTGTATCCCGTTTAATTTCGCTGCAAGGAAATGTCCGAATTCATGAATGGCAATGATACAGCCAAAGATGAAAATCGCAAGTAAAACTGACAAAACGACAGACATACTGCTGCTCCTTTCTGATACAGAACTCTGATTTTTCTTATGTGTGCATCATTGCAGCTGTGCAATCTGCATCTGTGCCACTTCTCGTGCATTCTGATCTGCACGCAGCACATCTTCGCAAGTCTGCAATGTATGATTTGGCACCGTCCGCATAGCAGCTTCCACACAATCTGCAATCTCCAGAAATCCGATTTTCCCATCCAGAAATGCACGCACTGCTACCTCATTCGCACCATTCATAATGCAAGGCATCAGATCTCCTGTTTTCATCGCTTGCTTTGCCAATGCCAGACAACGGAATGTCGTCTCATCTGGTTCTGCAAATGTCAATGTGCCATACTGTGTCAAAGAAAGCGGTGCTGCTGGACAAGGCTTCCGTTCCGGATATAAGATTGCATACTGAATCGGTAGCCGCATATCCGGTACGCCAAGCTGTGCAATCACAGCATTGTCATCATAGACAACGGCGGAATGAATGATGCTCTGACGATGTACCACAACGGTAATCTGTTCTGGCTGTAAGTGGAACAGCCACTTTGCTTCTATGCACTCCAGCCCTTTATTCATCATTGTAGCAGAGTCAATTGTGACTTTGCTGCCCATATCCCAGTTCGGATGCTTCAGCGCATCCGCAGCTGTTACGGTTGCCAATTGTTCTCTGGTGCGTCCAAAAA
>CAYNPC010000110.1:0-5483 GCA_964399025.1 uncultured Ruminococcus sp.
TTCAGCGCATCCGCAGCTGTTACGGTTGCCAATTGTTCTCTGGTGCGTCCAAAAAAAGGTCCGCCGGAAGCCGTCAGCAGAATTTCTTTGACAGGATTATGTTCGTTGCCCTGCAAGCACTGAAAAATAGCAGAATGCTCGCTGTCTACCGGCAGAATTGAAACGCCTTTTTTCGCTGCCGCTGCCATTACCAATGCACCGCCAGCGACAAGTGTCTCTTTGTTTGCCAATGCCACATCTGTTCCAGCTGCAATCGCTGCCAGTGTCGGCTGCAAACCAACCATACCTACAACCGCATTGACAACCAAATCAGCTTTTCCGTCGCCAGCCAGTTCACAAAGACCTTCCATTCCGGTTACGACTTTCACCGAACAATCTGCCAGTGCATCTCGCAATACCGGATACTGTTCCGCATCAAAAACGCAGACCTTTTCCGGATGAAATTCCCGTACCTGTTGTTCCAGCAACGTCACATTGCGGTTCGCTGCCAATGCGTGCACGTGCAGATGATGCATCCGTACCACATCCAGCGTCTGCGTTCCGATTGAGCCGGTAGAACCCAATAACGTAATTGTTTTGTCCATTTGGCTTATTCCTTTCTCCACATGGAAACAACACCCCTTCTATTGGGGAAGGGGTGTGTTTCTTTACTGTACATAGTAAATCGGCAACAATGTATTCAATACATAGAAGACGGGAACGGTAAACAGCGCACTATCAAACCGATCCATTACGCCACCATGACCCGGCATAATATTGCCAAAATCTTTCATGCTGCACTGTCGTTTCAGAATCGAAGCTGTCAGATCGCCCAATACGCTGATGACAGCACACGCTGCGGCAATGAACATCACCCAGCCATAATGAACGTGAATCTGTGCAACACTGCCATAAATCAAGCTGAATACAAAGAAAACAACAATCGTTCCGGCAATGCCACCGATGAAACCTTCCACGGTCTTTTTCGGGCTGATTTGCGGACAAAGTTTATGTTTTCCAAGAAATGTACCTGTAAAATAAGCACCTGTGTCGGCAACCCATGCGGATGACAATGCCAGAATGACATAGACCAATCCGAACCGTTCATCCGATTGCAGCAGTGTCTGCAACAATCCCAACGACTTGGTCACGAAAACCATTGCGATCAACATAAAGGAAACCTGATCCATTTTCAATCGCTGATGCTGTACCACGCCATCCAGAAATACAATCATAATCATTGCAATTAAAACGACCTGCTCTGCTTTATTCAGCTGAAAAGATAGCAGAATCGGACTGGAAACGGTATACAACAAAGCAGCGTAGAGAGAAATCCGGTAACGCAGACAATCCTTCGCACGGAACAATTCATAAATTGCCATTGCAGAGATGGCAGCGATACAAAGCGGAAATACGATGGTATTGCGCAAAAACAAAACCAATACCAGCAATGCAACCGCAACTACGCCAGAAATAATTCTCACTTTCATGCTCAGACACCTCCGAACCGTCTACCACGGTTTGCAAATGCAACCAGTGCCTTATTCAATTCTGCTCTGGAGAAATCCGGCCAGAGAACATTCGTAAAATAATATTCTGCATAAGCGCATTGCCAGATCAGGAAATTGGACAACCGCAGCTCCCCACTCGGACGAATCAGCAGATCCACATCCGGAACATCCTTTGTATACAGATGCTTTGCAATGGTCTCCTCTGTAATATCAGCAACCTGCAATGTGCCCGCCTGTACTTCTGCTGCAATCTGTTGTGTTGCGTGCTTGATTTCATCTCTGCCGCCATAGTTGATTGCCAGAATCAGATTCATCTTGTCATACTTGGCAGAATCTTCTTCCAACTCCAACATTCGCTTTTGAATGCGTTCCGGAAGGCGACTTTTGTCTCCGATAAAAATCATACGCACTTCTTGTTCCAGGTATTCATCGCAATCATTCAGATACTGCCAGAGCAGATCCATAATGGAATCAATTTCCTCCTGCGGTCGTTTCCAATTCTCTGTGGAAAAAACATAGAAGGAAATATTCTGGATGCCGATGGAACGACAATACCGTGTCAGATCGTGAAACGTTTTGGCACCTTCCCGATGCCCGAATTTTCTTGGCATCCCCCGTTTGGTTGCCCAACGACCGTTTCCATCCATAATAAATCCAATGTGTTTCGGCAGCTGCTCCGGCAAAGTATCTGTCGATACCGTTTTCTTTTTAAAAGGCAATGCCATTCTGTCATTCCTCCTCTTGTCCTCAGATGCTCATGATTTCCTTTTCTTTATCCGTTACGTGCTGATCTACCTTTTCACAGTACTTATCTGTCAGCTTCTGAACATCCTTTTCACCAGACTTTACATCGTCCTCTGTCAGTTCGCCATCCTTCTTCATGGCTTTCATCTTATCCATTGCATCTCTTCTGACGTTCCGGACAGACACCTTGCACTCTTCGCCATACTTCTTGATGGACTTGCAAAGTTCTTTTCTGCGCTCTTCCGTCAGCTGTGGGAAGACCAGACGCAATACTTTGCCATCATTGGTCGGCGTGATGCCGATATCCGATGCCAGAATTGCCTTCTCAATTGCCTTTAGAGAAGTGACATCCCACGGCTGAATCACAAGGATTCTTGCTTCGGAGACAGAAACAGCAGCCATCTGATTGATTGGTGTCGGTGCACCGTAGTAATCTACGGTTACTTTGTCCAGTACAGCCGGATTGGCACGGCCGGCACGGATGGTGGTAAATTCGTGGTCGAGGCGATCCAATGCTTTCTGCATCTTGGATTCCGTTTCTTTCAAAAGTGTTTTCATGGTTCTTGTTTTCCCCGCTGCGCTGCGGAGAAGCTCCTTTCTGCATTGAATTTAATTTTCAGCAACTACAGTCCCAACTGGTTTTCCCATAATTGCATCATAGATATTGTCCGGTTCATTCAGGTCAAATACCAGCATCGGCATCTTGTTATCCCGACACATAGAAGCAGCCGTACTGTCCATAACTGCCAGTGCACTGCTCAGGACATCACTGAATGTAATTTTGTCATAGCGTACCGCATCTGTGTACTTGTGCGGATCCTTGTTATAAACGCCATCTACCATTGTGGCTTTCAGGAGAATATCCGCTTCAATTTCTACTGCACGCAACGTTGCAGCAGTATCTGTCGAGAAGAACGGACTACCTGTACCGCAACCGAAAATCACGACTCTGCCCTTTTTCAGATGGCTGATTGCCTTATTCCGGATATACGGTTCTGCAATCTGCTGCATATTGATAGCGGTCTGTACCCGCACATCCACGCCAAGCGATTCCATCGCATCTGCCACAGCAAGCGCATTCATCGTTGTTGCAAGCATACCAATATGATCGGCACGGGTGCGGTCCATATCACCAGAAGAACGACCCCGCCAGAAGTTACCGCCGCCAACAACAATGCCGATTTCTGCACCGGCATCAACACATTTTTTAATGCTGGCACAAATCCGATTGATAACCGTAAAATCCAATCCGGTCTTTTTTTCACCGGCAAGAGCTTCTCCACTTAACTTCAGGACAACACGCTTATACTTCAATTCCATCGGTTTTCATTCCTTTCTTTTGCAACTGTAATCAAATCCATCCTGTCGAGACCATATGCCAATTGTCTGCTGCATACGCTCTTATCTTTATTTTACACGATTTTACGCAAAAAGTAAAGCTGTTTTTGTAAAAATCACAAAAAAAATGGGGGCATAATTGCTATGCCCCCACCACGATTTCCATTACTTAATCATGCTTGCAATTTCTTCTGCAAAATTGTCTGCTTTCTTCTCGATGCCTTCGCCACGTTCAAAGCATACATAACCTGTAATGTCGATGGTTGTGCCAGCAGTCTTTGCAACACTGTCAACATACTGCTTTACATTCATAGAGCCATCCTTTACAAAGGTCTGCTCCAGCAGGCAGTTTTCAGAATAATACTTACCAACCTTGCCTTCTGCAATCTTTGCCAGAACCTGCTGCGGCTTGCTCTGCATCTTCGGATCTTCTGCCATCTGTGCCAGAACAACCTTCTTTTCTTCTTCCAGAACGGTTGCCGGAACAGCTTCCCGATTCAGGTAAGACGGCTTCATTGCAGCGATCTGCAATGCGCAGTCCTTTGCAGCTGTCAGAACAGCATCTGTTGCGCCTGCCGGAGAAGCAGCCTGTACCAGAACACCAATCTTGCCGCCGCCGTGTACGTACGGTACCAGAATGCCTTCCAGTCTTGTGAACCGACGAATCTGGAGATTTTCCCGAATCTTCAGGAACAGTTCCTGCAATGCTTCGTCAACAGTAGCAGTGCCACCAGAAATTACAGTGGACTTCAGTGCTTCTACATCAGCCGGATTCTTTTCAATAATGGTATCTGCAACTGTGTTTACAAATGCCTTGAATTCGTCTGTATTTGCAACGAAGTCTGTTTCAGAGTTTACTTCTACAACGCAACCAACGGTATTGTCAGCATTTACCTTTGCGATTACCATACCTTCTGCTGCTACTCTGCCAGCCTTCTTTGCCTGTGTTGCCAGACCCTTTTCCCGCAGAATCAGCATTGCCTTTTCAACATCGCCATCTGCTTCTGTCAGTGCCTTCTTGCAGTCCATCATACCAACACCGGTACTCTTCCGCAATTCATTGATATCTTTCGCCGTGAAATTTGCCATTGCTTTTTTCCTCCTGTTAAATTATCACGATTCTCTTTTCAAAAAACAACCCAGACACGGAACGTGCCCTGTCTGGGTTGTGCAGTTCTATCCAAGCGGTTGCTTATTCAGCAGCAACTTCCTCTTCTGTAGCAGCTTCTTCAGCGGCAGCAGCTGCTTCTGCATCTGCGCCCTGTCTGCCTTCGATGATTGCGTCAGCCATTACGCCAGCGATCAGCTTAACGGCACGGATTGCATCATCGTTACCCGGAATGACATAGTCAATCTCATCCGGATCACAGTTGGTGTCTACGATTGCAACGATCGGAATGTTCAGCTTCTTTGCTTCTGCAACAGCGATCCGTTCCTTTCTCGGGTCAACGATGAAGAGTGCGCCCGGCAGCTTCTTCATGTCCTTGATACCGCCCAGGAACTTCTCCAGCTTCTCGATCTCCAAGCGGAGCTTGATGACTTCCTTCTTTGGAAGCAGATCGAATGTACCGTCCTCTTCCATTGCCTTGAGCTGCTTGAGACGGTCGATTCTGCGGCGGATGGTTGCGAAGTTGGTCATCATACCGCCCAGCCAACGTGCGTTGACATAGTATGCGCCTGCACGCTCTGCCTCTTCCTTCACGGAATCCTGTGCCTGCTTCTTTGTGCCGACAAACAGGACCGGCTTGCCCTCAACTGCTACGTCGCGAACAAAGTTGTAAGCCTCTTCCAGCTTCTTCACGGTCTTCTGCAGGTCGATGATGTAGATGCCGTTACGCTCGGTGAAGATGTAACGAGCCATTTTTGGGTTCCATCTTCTTGTCTGGTGACCGAAGTGTACGCCGGCCTCCA
>CAYNPC010000111.1:0-5436 GCA_964399025.1 uncultured Ruminococcus sp.
TGTTTAATGGCAAACACAATGTCAACTTGACATTAGTTCACGAAAACAACTGGGAGAAATCAGCTCTTTTTCATAATTGGAATCCAGTGTCTCCGGCTTTTCCAGAGAGGCTTTCCGCCGTTCCACTGGGTTGATGAGATAAGACTGAATCTGTTCAAATTCTGCATCTGTCATATTGCCGCTGATGAGATAAATCTGTGCAGTGCGGACACGGCAACGTTCTCCCTGCAACAAAATCTGGATACACTGTTCGCAGCTGTCTGCACGTTGGTCAAACTGCCCCGGCAGGTATTCCACTGCAAACATACGCTGACTGCCACTGCATTCCGGCAGGGTGTCATAGGTGACATCAACAGCTGGTTCTGAGAAAACAGTTGGAATGGCTTTCTGGAAGGCTTCTTCTGTCAGGTGATCCGCATCATAGCGGTTCAGAATGCGGACATCCGAAACGCTGAGGCGCAGTGCTGTTTGCAGGTCGTTCAGCACGGAACGTGCTTCCACCGCAAACGCTGGCTTCTTTTCTACATAAATTCGATAAACAGACATACGATTACTCCTTTGTTATGAATTTGCCTTGTCATCGGTCACGATGTGACCGAAACAGCAAGTAGAATCGCTTTTTTCTATTCTAACATAAAAAATGGATTTACGCAAACTTTTTTTGGTGTTTTCCGCATGAATTTTTATCGGCGTAAAATCCGGTGTGTGACCGTTATGATATGCAGGGTTTCGTTCCCGTTCGAATAATACAGGGAGTGTCATGCCGATTCGACTCTGTAGAAAGGATGCCAGTGATGCATCAGCGACCTGCTGCATGGCGAGCATCCGACGATGTTTGACGGCATCTGCAATCTGGTCAGTGCGTTCCGCTGCCGGTGTGCCAGTGCGGGGGGAGTAGCGGAATACGTGGATTTTTGCAAACTGCATTTCTTTTGCAAAAGAGAGAGAAGCGGCAAAATCTTTCTCTGTTTCTCCCGGAAAGCCAACCATGATATCTGTTGTAATGGAACAGACCGGAAACCGTTCCCGAATGGCTCGACAGAGTGCTGCATATTCCGCGGTGGTGTAACGGCGGTGCATTTCTTTTAACGTCCGGTCACAACCACTTTGCAGGGAGAGATGAAATTGTGGACAGAATGCCGGCAGCGCAGCCAGCCCGTCCAACATCGAATCGGTCATGCGTTCCGGTTCCAGAGAACCCAGCCGGACACGCTGGATACCAGTCGTTTCACAGCAGCATTGTACTGCTTCCAGCAGAGAACCACCCCATTCTTTGCCGTAGAATGCCAGATTGATGCCGCAGAGTACGACTTCCTGATAGCCGTCAGCAGATAGCTGCTGCACTTCCTGCTGCAATTGTGCCAACGGCATGGAACGACAACGCCCTCTGGCATAAGGGATAATACAGTAACTACAGAAACAGTTGCAGCCGTCCTGTATCTTCAGAAATGCACGAGTGCGGTCTGCCGGCATATGATGGGGCAGGCAGGCGAAGTCTTCTTTTCCTGTGTAGGCGGCAACTTGTGCCAAGGGCTGCTTTTCTTGCAGAAACGTTGCAATCAGCTGTGGCAGCTGGTCACGGTTTTGTGTGCCGATGACAATATCTGCTTCTGGCAGGGCTGCCGCTTCTTTGGGGTACGCTTGCGCATAACAGCCGGTCAGTACCATAACGGCATCTGGATTGTTTTTTCGCAGCTTTCGCAGGGTTGCATACATCCGGCTATCACCAGAAGCTGTGACGGTACAGGTGTTGAGCACAATCACATCTGCTGCGGTTGGTTGCTCTGTTATCGTATAACCGGCAGCCTCAAAAATGGCTGTCATACCTGCCGTTTCACAGCTGTTGACTTTACAGCCAAATGTAAAAAAATAACATTGCAATGGGAAAATGCCTCCTCTCACTTTGACCCGATTATCACACGAATACCACATAGTTTAGTTGGTGTGAATAAAAAAAAGGATTCCGTTTCTGCCACTATTATACTATAATCACGAAAATAAAGCAATCGGCTTAACAAAAAAAAAAAAATGTAGTATACTAAGGGCAACAGAACGGAAGAAGGATCTTGTATCAAGAGAAACGTCCTGATGCAGTTCCGCTCTGGACAACAAAAACACGAAGTAATATGTTTTGGGGTTAAGACCGAAGGAGGTATGCGCTATGTATGAGACGACCATTTCTCTGCAAGCAATCAATGACGTGAAGGATTTCGTCAATACCGTTATGCTGTTCAACTACGACATTGATCTGGTATCCGGACGGTACGCTGTAGACGCAAAGTCTATTATGGGTATCTTCAGTCTGGACTTGTCCAAGCCGATCAAGTTGCAGGCGCACACGGAAGATCCGGAAGCATTGGTTAAGGCAATCAGCAAGTTCATCGTTCAGTAAGTTTTCATTTCAAAGATTGAGTAGAATAGTAAGAGGGAGAGGAGCGACAAGAGATTGTCGCTCTTTTTCTGTCCTGTTTCCGGAAAACACTGCATACAATAGCAAAGGGGTGCAAGGTATGCAGAAATTATTAGCAGGATTTCTGGCGGTCTGGATGCTGCTTTGCAGCTGGAATCTGCCTGTACAGGCGGAAGATGCCGGATTGGATACAACGGCACAGGCGTATGTGTTGGTGGAACAGGGAACAGCTACTATCTTGGCGGAAAAACAGGCAACGACCCCTTTGCCCATCGGGA
Organism: uncultured Ruminococcus sp.; assembly: GCA_964399025.1. Classification (GTDB taxonomy): domain Bacteria; phylum Bacillota; class Clostridia; order Oscillospirales; family Ruminococcaceae; genus Ruminococcus_C. Next base: position 2,689 of record CAYNPC010000111.1, read on the forward strand.
TGCTTGCCAAATTGATGACCGTGCTGTTGGCAGCGGAACAGCTGGAAACCGGCAGCTGGACGATGAATACCATGTTGACGGCTTCGGATTGTGTGGCAGACTGTACAGGTGCGACCATCTGGCTGTTGCCGGGAGAGACAATGTCCGTTTCCGATTTGTTGAAAGCGGTTATCATCGGCAATGCCAATGATGCAGCAACGGTGTTGGCGGAAAGCATCAGCGGCAGTCAAGCGGCATTTGTAATGGATATGAATGCCAGAGCGTTTGACCTCGGAATGCGGCAGACGGTTTTCACCAATCCGCAGGGATACGATGACCCAGAACAGTATTCCACAGCATATGATATCGCATTGCTGTGCTGCCGTCTGGCGGAACTGGATTGTCTGACACCGTATTTTCAGACGTGGCGGGATTTTCTGCGGGGAGAAGCCACCGAGCTGGTCAATGAAAACACGATGATCCGCACGTATGATGACAGCATCGGGTTCAAAGCCAGTCATACGGAAGCTTCTGGTTGGTGTTTGGCGGTCGGAGCGACCCGAAATGATATGACTTGTATTGCCGTCGTGCTGGGCGGCGAGGAAACACAACGGTTTGCAGATGGGAAGCAACTTCTGAAAACAGGCTTTTCGCAATACCGTGTGGTGCAGCCCTCTTTTTCCGATGAGTTTCTCAAACCCATTCCGGTAAAAGGCGGCATTTCTGCTGCGGTTGGCTTTACAACAGAAGACCTGCATGGATTGGTTGTCCCGAAATCACAGCCGGATCTGACCACGGTTTTGTTGCTGCCGGACTATATAGAAGCACCTGTGAAAAAAGGTCGTCGGATTGGCAGCGTTGCGTTCTATCGTGGAGACACATTGCTTTATGAAACGCCACTTGTCACAGTGTCCGCTGTAAGAGAGATGACATTTCTGGATGCGCTGCTCAAAATAACGGTCAAAATGCTTAAATTCTGATGTTTAATTTTGTGGAAAGAATACAAGAATCCGGATTCTGCTTGCAATTTCTGCGAAAATATAGTATGATGAATATGGTAAATTGGTGGGGGAGTGCCCTGTATTATGGCAGACACGAACGTGCCCTTTTACGGCATCGTCTTTTGGACGGAAAATGGCATCGTCAGCGGTGCTGTCGTCCATACTATTTTGTGATCAACGCTGATATGGAGGGAATATTAACATGGCTTTGAAGTTGAATACCAAATATCTGGCACCGTTTGTCGGCGAGGATGAACTCAAGGGCATTGCACCGGCTGTTGAAGCTTGTGCAAAGACACTGCACGACAAGACTGGTCTGGGCAGTGATTTTCTGGGGTGGCTGACACTGCCAACAGATTACGATAAAGAAGAATTCGCAAGAATTCAGGCTGCTGCCAAGAAGATTCAGAGCAATTCTGACATTCTGATTGTAATCGGCATCGGCGGTTCTTATCTGGGCGCACGGGCTGCGATTGAATTTTTGCAGTCTTCTTTCTACAACGACAAGAAGAAGGACACACCGTCTATCTACTATGTCGGCAACAACATCAATCCGTCTTATTTGCAGGAAGTACTGGCAATCTGTGAGGGCAAGGACATTTCCGTCAATGTCATTTCCAAGTCTGGTACTACCACAGAACCGGCTCTGGCATTCCGTGTGTTCAAGAAGCTGGTAGAAGAAAAGTACGGTAAGGAAGGCGCAAAGGAACGGATCTATGCAACGACCGATAAGGCAAAGGGCACACTGAAGAATCTGTCTGATGCAGAAGGCTACGAGACATTTGTAGTACCGGATGACGTTGGCGGACGGTATTCTGTTCTGACTGCTGTTGGTCTGCTGCCGATTGCCGTTGCTGGTTGCGATATTCAGGCTTTGATGGAAGGTGCTGCACAGGCACAGCAGGATTACACAGCAGATTTCGAAAACAATGACTGCTACAAGTACGCTGCACTGCGGAACATTCTGTACCGCAAGGGCAAGTCTGTTGAAATGCTGGTTTCCTATGACCCGAATTTCGTAATGATGTCAGAATGGTACAAGCAGCTGTTCGGCGAGAGCGAAGGTAAGGATAACAAGGGTATTTATCCGGCAGCTGGTGTCTTCTCAACTGACCTGCACTCTATGGGTCAGTACATTCAGGAAGGCTCCAGAATCCTCTTTGAGACCGTTGTAGATATCAAGAAGCCGAAGAAGGATTTCTTCCTGGAACCGGATGCAGAAAATCTGGATGGTCTGAATTTCCTGACCAATCAGAATATGTCCGTTGTAAACCGGAAGGCACTGGAAGGTGTTATTCTGGCACATACAGAAGGTGGCGTTCCGAACATGATTCTGGAACTCGATGACACCACCGAAAAGAGCCTCGGCTATCTGATTTACTTCTTTGAAAAAGCGTGTGCAATCTCTGGTTACCTGCTGGGTGTCAATCCGTTCAACCAGCCGGGTGTTGAGAGCTATAAGAAGAACATGTTCGCACTTCTTGGCAAACCGGGATACGAAAAAGAAAGAGACGAGCTTCTTAAGAGACTTTGATCGGATTTCGTGAGAATCATTATAAGAAACAAAAATTGGGTGAGGACATGGTCTTCACCCATTTGATATATCGGGAGTAAATACATATGAATGAGAAAAAACTTGCCAAATGTTTGAAATACGTGTTCCTTTTTTTCTTTGGTGCAGCTTTTTTATGGGTTCTGTTTCTGACCTTTTACAGAAATTTGACTACGTCGGTTTTTTCATTTTTTCCGTTTTTTGCTGGTATCTTCT
>CAYNPC010000112.1:0-5409 GCA_964399025.1 uncultured Ruminococcus sp.
CGGTTTTTTTTATTTTTAATGATTTTTTGGAGGATATACAAATGAAACAGTGGAAAGTTGGTATCATTGGTGCAACAGGTATGGTCGGTCAGCGGTTCGCAACGCTGCTGGATGGACATCCGTGGTTTCAGGTTGTCGCATTGGCAGCTTCCCCTCGTTCTGCCGGAAAGACATACGAAGAAGCAGTCGGCAGCCGTTGGGCATTTGAAACACCGATGCCAGCCGCAATGAAGGATATGGTAATGCTCGATGCCAAGGCAGATCTGGAAAAAATCGCTGCTATGGTAGACTTTGTCTTCTGTGCTGTTGACATGAAAAAAGAAGAAATCCGTGCGCTGGAAGAGGCATACGCAAAAGCAGAATGCCCGGTTGTTTCCAACAACTCCGCACATCGTTTCACACCGGATGTACCGATGGTCATTCCGGAAGTCAATCCGCAGCATCTGGACATCATCGACAGCCAGAAAAAGCGGCTCGGCACCAAGAGAGGCTTCATTGCAGTCAAGTCCAACTGCTCGATTCAGAGCTATGTACCGGCACTTTCTCCGCTCCGTTCTTATGGCATCAAGCAGGTGCTGGCTTGTACTTATCAGGCAATTTCCGGTGCTGGTAAGACATTCAAGACATGGCCGGATATGGTAGACAATGTGATTCCGTTTATCGGCGGCGAAGAAGAAAAGTCCGAGAAGGAGCCACTGAAGGTATGGGGCGATGTCAAGGGCGATGAAATTGTTTCCGTTACAACACCGCTGATTACGACACAGTGTCTGCGTGTACCTGTTTCTGATGGACACACTGCTGCTGTTTTTGTTTCCTTTGAACAGAAGCCGTCTAAGGAAGAAATTCTGAAAGCATGGCAGGATTTTGCAGGCGTGCCGCAGGAACTGGAACTGCCGAGCGCACCGAAGCAGTTCATTCACTATTTTGAAGAAGATAACCGGCCGCAGGCAAAGCTTGATCGCAATCTGGAGAACGGCATGGCAGTTTCCGTTGGTCGTCTGCGGGAAGACACCTTGTTTGATTACAAGTTTGTCTGCCTCTCCCACAATACATTGCGTGGTGCTGCTGGTGGTGCTGTATTGCTGGCAGAGCTGCTCGCTGCAAAGGGTTATTTTGCAAAGTAAATCTTTTAATAAACATCTAATGAAAGGAGCTTTTTCACTATGAAAAATACCATTTTTACCGGTGCTGGCGTTGCCATTGTCACCCCGATGCTGCAAGACGGTGCAGTTGACTTTGAAGGTCTGAAGAAACTGATTGACTTCCAGATCGAAAATGGAACGGATGCCATCATCATCTGTGGCACAACAGGAGAATCCTCTACCCTGAGCGATGAAGAGCATCGTGACTGCATCCGCTGTGCTGTTGAACACACCCACAATCGGGTTCCGGTGATTGCCGGCACTGGTAGCAATGACACAAAATATGCCATTGAACTTTCCAGAGAAGCGCAGGAACTGGGCGCAGATGGTCTGCTGTTGGTTACACCGTACTACAATAAGTGTACCCAGCGTGGCTTGATTGCGCACTACAACATGATTGCGGACAGTGTGGATATTCCGATTATCCTCTACAATATTCCAAGCAGAACCGGTGTTGCCATTGATATTGCAACTGTGAAAGCACTGGGACAGCACAAGAACATTGTAGCCGTTAAGGAAGCTTCCGGCAACATCAGCTATACAGCAAAGCTGGCTGCTCAGTGTGGTGATCTGGTTGACATCTACAGCGGTAACGATGATATGATCGTGCCGATTATGTCTCTCGGCGGAAAGGGCGTTATTTCTGTTCTTTCTAACGTTATGCCGAAAGAAACACACCAGATGACACAGTATTGTCTGGAGAACAACTTTGAAGCCGCTTCCAAGCTCCAGTTGCAATATCTGGATCTGATCAACAAGCTCTTCATTGAGGTGAATCCGATTCCGGTCAAGGAAGCTTTGAATCAGATGGGTCTGCCATCTGGTCCATGCAGAATGCCGCTTTATGAAATGTCCGACGAGCACAAGGCAGCATTGCGAGATGCTCTGGCTGCAAATGGTCTGGTAAAGTAACCAGCAGGAATAAAACAAAGGATGTGAAAACATGACGAAAATCGTTTTATGTGGTGCCAATGGAAAAATGGGACACACACTGAATGGCTGCATCGCCAACCGGGATGACTGTGTTGTAATCGGTGGCATTGACAGCTACACCAAACAGTACGATACCTTCCCGATTGTTGCAACCGCAGCAGAGCTGCCGGAACAGCCGGATGTCATCATTGATTTTTCCAATCCGTCTTCGCTTGATATGCTGCTGGATTATGCCTTTACCCACAATGTTGCTCTGGTATTGGCAACCACCGGTTACAGCGATGCCCAGATTGCACAGATCAAGACAGCAGCTGAACAGATTCCCGTTTTCTTTACGTTCAACATGTCACTTGGTATCAACCTTCTGGTAGAGTTGGCAAAGAAAGCCACTGCCATTCTGGGAGATCAGTTCGACATTGAAATTGTGGAAAAGCACCACAATCAGAAAATTGATGCGCCGAGCGGCACTGCAATCATGATTGCGAACGCCATCAATGAAGTCAAGGAGAATCAGTACCATTACGTGTACGACCGTCACGCACGGCGTATGAAGCGGGAAAAGAACGAAATCGGTATGCACGCCATCCGTGGTGGCACGATTGTCGGCGAGCATGATGTTATCTTTGCTGGCCATGACGAAGTGATTACACTTTCGCATAGTGCTGCTTCCAAAACCGTCTTTGCAGAAGGTGCTGTCAATGCTGCTGTTTTCTTGCATGGCAAGCCAGCCGGTCTGTACGATATGAAACAACTCATTGCACTTTCCTAAATGTTTGATTTATGATACCGTTTCGCCCCGATTTTTTGTCGGGGCGTTTTTTTTATTGTTCTGGTGATTGTAACAACAACACTGGTATACCAACCGCTTTGGCAGCAGCAATTTTTTCTGGCACGCCGCCTCTTGCGCCACTGTCTTTGGAGACCAACACCGCAATTTGGTGTTCTCGCAAAAAAGAAATCGTTTCTTCTATCGTATACGGTGGCATGGCGAACCAGAACTGTGCCGGAATGGTCGATGCGGCTTGTCTGGATGTAGGCGTATCCAATACTCTTGCCCAAGAACGAGTTGCAAACGCTTTCACCTGTTCCGCATAAAATGGCAGTGTATTGATGCCAACTGTAAAAAACAGATTTCCGTCGATGGAAGAAAGCCAGTCTGCCGCTGCTTCCTTGGTGGGGACTATAATCAGATTCTCATAATCATACTGTACTGCCGGTCTCCCCAATCGAACATAGGGAATCTGCAATGTCTGACAAACTGCCTTGACGGTTTCCGTCACTACAACAGCAAAGGGATGCGAAGCATCTACGACTACATCAAACCCAGCCAGTGCAGCAGTAAAACCATCTGTATCTAACCGCCCAACCTTTACAATGCAATTGACATCACGCAGGATTTCTTTCCCATATGGCGTTGCGACGAATGCTGTCACCTGATTGGAATCGGGCAGCGACTGGATATAATCTGTCGCATCACTCGTGCCAGCAATTACAGCGATTCGTTTTGATTGCATCGGTCTGCTCCATTCTGCAATGTATAGCCTCGTGGGGTAATCATTTTTCCGTTCTTTACATAGGTCTGTGAATTGCCGATGATTACAATACAGAACATATCCACAGGCTCATCTTTCAATCTTTCCAATGTTGTAATCCATGCTGTCTGTTCCGGTCTGCCTGCCTGTCGAACAATCCCGACCGGCGTTTCCGGACGGCGATATGCTGCAATCAAATCTGCTGCTTGCGCAAGATATTCCGTCCGTGTTCTGGATTTCGGATTATATAAGCAAATTACAAAATCTGCTTCTGCGGCACAGGAAACTCGTTTGTAAATCAACTCCAGTGGTGTCATAAGATCACTCAGACTAATGACAGAAAAATCATGCATCAACGGTGCACCGAGAATGGCGGCGGCTGCGCTGGCTGCGGTTACACCCGGTACTGCAATCACTGTGACATCTGCTTGTTCTTCTGCAATCACTTCCAGCAATACGCCTGTCATACCATAAATGCCACTATCTCCACTGGAAACCATCGCTACGGTTTTTCCAGTTAATGCTTCTTGTACTGCCAGACGGCAGCGGTCTATTTCTTTCCGCATAGGGGTAGAAAGATATTGTTTCTCCGGAAACTGCGCCTGTAGCAACTTGATGTAAGTCGTATATCCCACCACCACATCGGCTTCCTGAATGGCAGAAATTGCCTGTTCCGTCATATAGAGCTGGTCACCTGGCCCGAAGCCAACTGCATAAATAAGATTCATGGATTTCCTCCCGTTTTAAAGATAAATTTCCATTGTCGAACGACAAGCAGCAAATGTCATACCTGTATACTTGATTTTCTTTGTCAATGTCATACCACAACCGGATGCCAGATAGCTGCACGCTTCTGCAACACATGGCAATCCGGTTACCTGCTCCACAAAAGCAGATGCTGTAAAAAGATCGGCACATTGTTTGATTGCTTCATCCGGTACAATTTGCAAGGGATATTGATATTTTTCACACAGCTGCAAAATTGCTGGTTCAGATTGCTTTCTGGCAATCGTGGCAATGCACTTTACAGACAGGGACGAAAGTCCATACGTCTGCAAATAATCGAAAAAGCTGTGCTCCAGTTGTAAAAATGGGATATCTTTTTTGCAACCAATCCCAATCACCAGATCTTTCGGACGAAGAAAAAGTGTTTGTGTCGCAACCGAAGTAAGCAAACGATCAGAAATTACAACACAGCGATCCCCTTCCGCCTGTGTGGATTGCACAATCTGCGGATATGATGGCAGATTGTGCACGGGATGGTCGCAAACCAACGTGACTGTTTTTCCTGCCAGCAATGCACTGCTGATGTGTTTGATGGCAGATGGATTTTCAATCATAAGTTGATTTCGCACCGCTACTTCATCAAATGCAAGTACATCTTGTAAATCTGTTGCTGTCGTAATCACAGGATCAGCCTGCAACAACGCTGCAATTTCTCGTGTCATACGATTCGCACCGCCAACATGCCCAGAAAGCAGACTGATGACATGTTTTCCGTCCTGTCCTAATACAATGACAGCGGGGTCTGTCAACTTGGATTGTAATAACGGTGCAATTTTGCGCACGACAATTCCAGTTGCCATCACAAATACCAACAAATCGCTGCTGTAGAAATCCTGCTGGATTTGCGAATCTGTAAAATCTTCTTTTTCACGCAGTATGCCACCAAAAGCTTTTTGCACCTGTACAGCAAGTTGATGTCCTGCTTGTGTCAGCCAGTAGTAGACAAGTTTCATTCTGTTGTCCCCTGTCGGTATTCATGTGTAAATGTCTTATCATACAACTTAGAGAGCGAATAC
>CAYNPC010000113.1:0-5381 GCA_964399025.1 uncultured Ruminococcus sp.
CAAAGTTCGAGAATGATGTAGAGCGGATGCGGGGCAATATCTGTATCGGTTGTATTAGTGATACGGATCCGCAGCCGATTATGGTACGTTCTCAGCTGGGATTGTATGCCATCTGTTCGATTGGGATTATCACCAACGCAGAGAAACTTTCAGAAGAATTGTTATCACAGGGCTGTGCGAATTTTGAAACCATGAGCAGCGGCAGCATCAATGCAGGCGCATTGATTGCTGCACTGATTGCACAGAAGTCTACATTTGTAGAGGGCATTCGCTATGCACAGGAAAAAATTGAGGGAACAATGTCATTGGTCATCATGACAAAGGATACCATCATCTGTGCAAGAGATAAAATGGGACGGTTGCCGATTCTGATTGGAAAACGTGCGGACGGTTACTGTTTCTCTTTTGAGTCGTTTGCCTATCAGAAGCTGGGATATCAGACCTGTCACGAGTTGAAAGCTGGTGAAATTCTGGCGTTGACCAAAGACGGGTATGAGATTTTACAAGAGGGTACAGATCATATGCGCATTTGTACCTTCCTCTGGACATACTATGGATACCCGAATGCATGTTACGAGGGGGTCAATGTCGAATTGATGCGGACTCGTAATGGGGAAATCATGGCAGAAACTGACATCAAAAACGGAAAGTTGCCCGATGTCGATTTTGTCTGTGGCGTGCCGGATTCTAGCATTCCCCATGCCATTGGCTATGCAAATCGCAGTGGGATTCCGTTTGCAAGACCATTCATCAAGTACACACCGACATGGCCGAGAAGCTTCATGCCAACCAACCAGTCTATGCGGAATAAGGTCGCAAAAATGAAGCTGATTCCAGTTCATGATCTGATTGCCGGTAAGAAGCTGTTGTTTGTCGATGATAGCATTGTCAGAGGCACACAGATGCGGGAAACGGTGGAATTTCTCTATGAGAATGGGGCAAAGGAAGTGCATATGCGTTCTGCCTGTCCGCCGATTATGTATGGTTGCAAGTATCTTAACTTCTCAAGAAGTACATCCGAGCTGGAACTGATTGCACGACAGATTATTGATGAGAACGAGGGCATTGACGGAGTAAAATACATTCATGAATACAGCGATTCGAACACGGAACGTGGCAAGCTGCTCAGAGATGAGATTTGCCGTCGGCTGAAGCTGACTTCTCTGGAATTTCAGTCACTGGAAGGTACGGTGCAGGCAGTCGGAAAGCCAGAATGTCAACTGTGTTCCTATTGCTGGAGTGGAAGGGAATGATAAAAGTTGATGACAGGACTGCATGAAGAATGTGGTGTGTTCGGCGTATATGCGCCACATACAACAGACGTTGCAGCAATGACCTATGCAGCTTTGTATGCGCTCCAACATCGGGGGCAGGAAAGTTGCGGAATCGTTGTAAACGATCGGGGTGTTTTTTCTCATCATAAAGATTTGGGACTGGTGCCGGAAGTTTTCAAGGCGGATGATATGGAGAAGCTGGGACACGGCAATATCTCCATTGGTCATGTTCGTTACTCGACAACCGGAAAACCAAATCGTGCCAATGCGCAGCCGATTGTTGTGCGGCATGTAAAAGGTCCGATGTCCATTGCACATAATGGAAATCTGACCAATGCACGGGAGCTGCGGGAACGCTATGAGTTGAAAGGTGCGATTTTTCACACCACAAATGATACAGAAGTGATTTCCTATGCCATCACAGAACAGCGGTTGAAGCGTGCTTCTATTGAAGAAGCTGTGGAATATGCGATGCAAGATCTGAAGGGGGCATATTCTCTCGTGGTCATGTCTCCGAAAAAGCTGATTGCAGCGAGAGATCCCCATGGATTCCGTCCGCTTTGCATGGGACGATGCAAAGATGGCAGCGTTGTATTTGCATCAGAATCCTGCGCACTGGACAGCGTTGGCGCAACGTTTGAACGGGACATTGATCCGGGCGAAATTGTCATTGTAGATGATTCACAGGTGCGTTCGATTCGGACACACTGTGGAGAAAAGCACACAATGTGTGTGTTTGAGTATATTTATTTTGCTCGTCCGGATTCTGTGATAGAGGGAACTTGTGTACACACCGCTCGTCTGAATGCCGGTAAGATTCTCTGGCAGGAGCATCCGGTGGATGCGGATGTTGTTGTTGGCGTACCGGATAGTGGTCTGGATGCTGCATTGGGGCTTTCCATCGCATCGGGGATTCCTTATGGTGTTGGTTTTGTCAAGAACCGTTATGTCGGCCGTACTTTTATTCAGCCGTCTCAGAAAATGCGGACAGACTCTGTACGGATTAAGTTGAATGTATTGAAGAGCGTCGTGAAAGGCAAGCGTGTCATTCTGGTAGATGACAGCATTGTCAGAGGTACGACCTGTAAGCGGATTGTCAATCTGCTGCGGGAAGCCGGCGCAAAAGAAGTACATATGCGGATTTCCTGCCCACCGTTTACGCATCCTTGCTATTTCGGTGTGGATATTGACAGTCAGGAAAATCTGATTGCTTGTCAGATGACTGTACCGGAAATCTGTAAGTATATTGGTGCAGACACCCTTGGCTACCTCAGCCTGAAAGGGGTCAAGTCGCTGACATCACCGGATTTGCAGGAACAGGATTGGTTCTGCACGGGTTGCTTCAGCGGTACTTATCCGATTGCAGTCCCGAAGGAAATGCCGAAAGATAAGTTTGAAAATAAAATTGGCGAATAATGCCGTGGAGGAATGAAAAAGAATGAAGAGCTACTCGGAAAGTTATAAAAAAGCTGGTGTTGACGTAACAGCTGGCTACAGAGCAGTTGATCTGATGAAGAAACACATTGCCCGTACCATGACAGACAATGTCCTGACAGGCATCGGTGGTTTCGGCGGTCTGTATGAACTGGATGTCACTGGTATGGAACATCCGGTACTGGTTTCCGGTACAGATGGCGTTGGTACAAAGTTGAAGATTGCGTTCCTGATGGATCGTCATGATACAATCGGCATTGACTGCGTTGCAATGTGCGTCAATGATATTATCTGCTGTGGTGCAAAGCCGCAGTTCTTCCTGGATTATATTGCGTTGGGTAAGAACGTACCGGAAAAGGTTGCAGATATCGTTTCTGGTGTGGCAGAGGGCTGTGTACAGGCTGGTTGCGCACTGGTTGGCGGAGAAACCGCAGAAATGCCGGGCTTCTATCCGGAAGATGAATATGACGTGGCTGGTTTTGCAGTTGGTCTGGTAGACAAGAAAAAAGTACTGGATCTGAACACCCAGAAAGAGGGCGATGTGCTGATCGCACTGCCGTCAAGTGGCGTACACTCCAATGGTTATTCCTTGATTCGGAAGGTGTTTACCGTCAACAGTCAGAATCTGGCACGCCATTTCTCTGAATTGGGTACAACACTGGGTGAAGCACTTCTTGTGCCGACAAAGATTTATGTCAAGGCAATCACAGCACTGCTGGAGCAGGTAACAGTCAAGTCCATTGCGCATATCACAGGCGGTGGTTTCTACGAAAATATTCCACGTGCACTGAAGAAGGGACTGTCTGCACAGATTGAAAAGAAGGATGTCAAGGTACTGCCGATTTTCGATCTGATTGCAAAGACCGGCAACATTCCGGAACACGATATGTTCAACACATTCAACATGGGCGTTGGTATGATGGTCTGCGTTGCACAGGAAGATGCAGATAAGGCACTGGAAACCCTGCGTGCAGCCGGAGAAGATGCTTATGTACTGGGCACATTGGTTTCTTCTGACGAAGGCGTGATTCTGAAGTAAGGACGGAACTGGCTCGATGAAAAATATTGTTGTGCTGGTTTCCGGCGGCGGAACCAATTTACAAGCGTTGCTGGATGTAGAGCAGGCGGGTGGATTTCCGGACGGAAAAATCACTTGTGTGATTTCTTCCCGTGGAGATGCCTATGCGTTGCAGCGTGCAGAAAAGCATCACGTAAAATCCAGAGTCATTGCCAAGAAAGACTATCCGGATTTTGCAGCGTATACAGATGCGATGCTGGCAGCATTGCAGGAAGAACAGGCAGATTTGATTGTTCTGGCTGGTTTCCTGACGATTCTGGATGCAAAAATCATTGCAGCTTATCCGAATCGGATTATCAATGTGCATCCATCTTTGATTCCGGCATTCTGTGGAGAAGGCTTCTACGGAATGCGGGTGCATGAATATGCGCTGGCACGTGGCGTAAAATATTCTGGCGCAACGGTTCACTTCGTCAATGAAGTGGCAGATGGGGGCCCTATCATTTTACAGAAGCCGGTTGCGGTACGGGAAGATGATACCCCTCAGACGTTACAGAAACGCATTATGGAAGAAGCAGAGTGGAAGCTGCTGCCGGAAGCTGTCCGGTTGTTCTGTGCGGATCAACTGGATGTGCAGGACGGCAAGGTAAAATTACTGGCAGAACCCACAATCTGAATACACAGAAATTGTTGAGAAAATAAGAGAGGCAGAATTATGAAGAGCACGAATCTTTTTGAAACATTGCAGCAGAATGCCTATCCGGGACGGGGTATCGTGTTGGGTACTTCGGAAGATGGTAAGTATGCGGTTGCAGCATATTTCATCATGGGTAGAAGTGAAAACAGCCGGAACCGTGTGTTTGTAGTAGATGGCGACGGCATTCGCACACAGGCATTTGACCCATCCAAGATGGTAGATCCGAGCCTGATTATCTACGCACCGGTACGGGTACTGGGCAACACAACGATTGTTACCAATGGCGATCAGACAGATACCGTTTACGAACAGATGTTGGCAGGTAAGACCTTTGAGGAATCCCTGCGGATTCGGGAATTTGAACCGGATGCACCGAACTACACCCCTCGTATTTCTGGTATCATTGAGAGAGACGGCGGTTATCAGTATGCACTGTCCATTCTGAAGAGTGCAGATGGCGATCCGTCTTCTTGCCAGCGGTATACTTTCACCTATTCCAATCCGATTGCTGGTGTTGGTCACTTTATCCACACCTATCAGGGTGACGGCAATCCGCTGCCGAGCTTTGAAGGCGAACCGGAAAAGATCAGCATTTCTGGTGACATTGATACATTCACCAATGCAATCTGGGAAAGTCTGCATCCGGAAAACAAGGTTTCTCTGTTTGTACGGTTTATTGATCTGGAAACCGGCGCAGCAGACACACGGATTCTGAACAAAAATCAGTAAGGACATAGGAGGAAAAGAATCATGGCTTCAGAAATGCAGCTGAAATATGGATGCAATCCCAACCAGAAACCATCCAGAATTTTCATGCAAGACGGCGGGGAACTGCCGATTACAATTTTGAACGGAAAGCCGGGTTACATTAACCTGCTGGATGCATTCAATGGCTGGCAGCTGGTACGGGAACTGAAAAAGGCAACGGGCTATTGTGCAGCGACTTCTTTCAAGCACG
>CAYNPC010000114.1:0-3880 GCA_964399025.1 uncultured Ruminococcus sp.
TGTTAATGCAATATAATATAGTTTGTATCCGTCAGAGGCAATCGTCGTTCCAGTTGTCAATTCGTTACTCATAGTTGATTTGAGAGTCGGTACACTTTGAAATGTATAATTCCAAAGCATGCTATTAGAACCATAAAGACCTGTACCAGTGCTGTTAGAACCTTGAATTGTGCCTTCTGTCGTTTCAGTTACGACATCAAAATCGCAAATATACCACTTGCTATTGATATCATCTGGATTACTATAGCCACCTGCTTTGTTATTTGCATTTTGCCAGTTATTCAGATAATAGGAGCCTTCTTTTATCATCCAATAGCTTCCATCACTATCACTTTTATACTCTATTGTAAGTAATGTTTTTGTATCTGTTATTGCAGATTTACCATAACTAATCGTCAGATATTTGCCATCACTATTCTGTATCGTATACGTGTTATCATTGCCTTGTTTTGTAATTGTCCATGCGGTATACTCTGTTTTCCATGATGATAGTATAAGCTGATTATTACTGTTTTGACTATCATCTAATGCTACCGGACTTGTTGATAATGATCTTCGATTGACAATAATATACTGTTTTCCAGATTCCAATTCCGATACGGGTGTTTCTTTCACAACAGTTTGAACGGTAGGCTCAACATTTTCCTGCCTTGCATACACAAACCGAATCGTATACTCGTTTCGGCTGTAATACATTGTGACTGTTGTAGAACCGTCACCGGCAATCGTAATATCATAATCAAGATCCTTGTCAGCAGTCTCAGTGCTGTCTGCCGTAGAATCATCATCTTTCTTGTTAAGACGTTTGGTTGTAGCTGTATCAAATGTAAAATAATTTGCATCCTTTAAAGTATTAGCAAATAATTTTGCATTTTCAATGATAGTGTTTATCGAAATTTTTTCGTCAGCGGTAGCATCGAATGTTGTTGTCCCCCAATAGCTGTATGTCGTTGTGCCGCTGCCATCACTGACATCAGCATTTTTATAGATTACCCGATAGGTTGCCTCTTTTACTTTCCATTTCGCCGTATACAGAACATTATACGATGGAATGGTGGTAAGCTCACCTGTCACGACTTCTTCCGTGTCCTTGTTCGTCACCGTCCAGCCGGCAAACTTATAACCCGTCCGACTTGGCGTGCTCATTGTAAAACGAGAACCATACTTTGCATAAATTGGTTCAACACCGTGACCGCCACCCAAATCAACATCAATCAAATAATAGTTTCTGTCATAGTAGCATTCAAATTCCGTCGAACCGTCAGCTGCAATGGTATCCGGAACATGATACATCAGCGTATAGCCTTTGTATTTGTTTAGCATGCCTTCCTCTTCAAACTCCTTCGGTTCTGTTCCTGTCAGACCAGAGCTGTTGATGATGTCTGCCAATTGGTAATTGTCATCTTCGAGATTCTGCTTGAACAAACGAATGGTATAGGAAACCTCAGACGGTTTGTAGAAAACATTTATAACACTGTCTTCTTGGAAAGAAACTGTTATTGTAGTAGCATCTTTCCATTCGCCATTCACACAGTAAGAAGGCGAATAGCCAAGCACCGTCGGGGATTTCTCTGTAATCGCCGTAGAATCTTTCGGCATATTCGCCACGAACGGCGTATACGGTTGTGTGCCTTTGTTGCCTTCAGCGGTTTCATCGTAATAGTAGTAGTTAATCGTTGCCGTTACGGTCTTAACTTTTGTCGCTGTATCGGATGTGTCTGCGGAAACAGAACGACTCACAAATACAACCAAAAATAATAAAATGATGCCGACCGGCAACAACGCTATTTTGGAAATGGTTGTCTTCATCTCTTTTCCTCCCATCATGATGCGTCACTTTTGTCCGGCTGGATGTTCCAAGCATCCATAACAGCAGTTTTCGAATCGTCTTCATCCGTTATGCCGATTGCCTGAATGGTTTCTGTCAGCACTTCTACGTGCATGGTGTAACCGGTCGGGGCAGTTGTCAATTGTTTCAGTTGCTGCTCGCCTGTCATAAATGATATCGTATCTTCGCTTGCAACTGCTTTTTTATAGTAATAATAGCCGCTGTTGCTGTCATACATCCAGTTTCCGGTATCATATGTCAGACTGTAATCCTCGCCACACACTGGGGCTTGATAGTAGACATTGTTCTTATTATCCTGCCACGTAATGACAAGATGTACCCGAACATAAACCGGATAGGTGTGTGCCCCGATGGTCACAGTGACATTGCTTTTGGAATAGAGTTTGTTTTCCGTGTCGCCTTCCACATCTTGGGAAACAGTATCCTTTATTTCTGGTGTATCATAGGCATCTTTGGAAAAAATGTTGGTCAGTTTCTCGGAAGCGTTAAGGTATTTCGCCAGTGCACCGCCAGAAAAGGCAGACATCAATAAAACAGCAGCAAACAGGACATGGCGCAACCGTTCTTGCTTTGTCTTGTCTGGTTTCATTGTAACCGCCCCCTTTCCACAAAATGCAATCAGTCATACTGCACCAGATATGCGTAAAAGTCGATAGAGAATTCGTTTTCGTTGATTGTCGTGTCTTTTTTGTTTGCGTATGTGTCTATGATTCTGATCTGATTGTTTTTCAAAATGCCTGTAATTTTTGTGTCTCCCTTTGCTGCGATGGTTTCTTTATATACGTAAATCGTACCTTCATGCTGTGCCTCGAACTCGTCGCTTTCTTTCCATTCATCCCCGATTTCAAATTCTGCATATTTGTTGTTACCGTCTACCACTTCCAGATACAACGTACACGCAACCTCGTTTTTGCCATCCAGTACAATAAAAGGATCTTTCGGAATCACGATTCCCGGAACGGCTGTGTAGGTGTTTTTGGAGACGGTATCCGTTGTATCCAGCGCATAATTTGTATTGCCGCCTGCCATCTTTTCCAGATCGGTCAACAGAACGGCTTTGTGTTCCTGCACCGCCACCGTTCCCATTGCGGCAATGCGAGCACTGTCGCTTCCGGTTTCGCTCACGGTATATTTCGCAAACAAACCGCAAATCAACCAGACTGACAGCAATGTCAGCAACAGCAACGTTCCTGTCAGCCGGAAGAGGAAAGCAGATGAAAAAAAGGGCAGTCTTCTTCTGGTAGACGTTTCTTTCTCCATAAAACAACCCCCTTTCAGCCATTACGTTTCTTTGTCCTTCAGCCGCCTGATTTCTGCTTTAATTTTCTCCTGTTCTGCTGTCAATTGTTTTCGTTCCCGATAACGAGGGATTTCCAACAGGGCAATGGCGAGCACCAGCACCACCAGAAAACCAGTAGAGGACTTCAAGAACCGCACCACAATTCCCAGTTTTGGAATGGCGGCAATCTCCTTGCCCTTGATTTCGGAAAAGGCAACCGGTGGGTCAGCGGCGTTGTTTGCATCTCCCTGTGTCGTGACAGTCGTATCATCTATTGCAATAATCCGGTGAATCACAAGAGAACTGCTGTCCTGATAGACAATCACGTCTCCGACTGCGTAGGTGTCCGATTCCTGAATCACTGCCAGATCGTCCACGGACAAAGTTGGTTCCATACTTCCTGACAGCACCACCGTGATACCATATCCGAACGGCATTGCCAGTTCATTTCCGACAATCGTCTTCGCATTCCAGAAGTAGAGTTTTAATCCCACCATACAACTGATAAACGTCAGCAGCACAACACGCAGAACGGTATTTATTTTTTTCTTTTTCATTTGCTCTTCGTTTCCTTATTGTTTTTGCGTTTTGGTTTGGATAGTATCATGATAATGAGTGCAAATGTCATAACAATGGGGACGATGCTTGCACGGTATCCGGTCTTCGGTGTAGAAGAATAGTTTTCCAGTCCGTAATAGACGTTCCCACTGGAATCGGTCGTTGCTTTTACAGTCGTCAGCGCATTTCCCTTT
>CAYNPC010000114.1:3980-5211 GCA_964399025.1 uncultured Ruminococcus sp.
GCATCCGTTGTAACAATTTCCTCCGTCTGTGCCGGTGCGGTTGTTGTATCTGGTATGTTAGTAGTAATAAGCGCAGGCGTGGTCGTTTCGGCAGGGGTTGTTTCCGTTGCCGTTGTCGCCGTGATTTCTTCTCCCTTTACCGACTGTGGGTCGTAAGCAGAAACCACATTGATTTTGATGGTCAATGCCAACTCGTCATCCACTGCCATATTGCCCAACATGGTATCATATTCATCGTTGCCCCATTCATAGGGCCATTCCCATGCCAATGTATAAACGGCAAATCTGCCGGGGCTGAGCTTTGATTCCTCGTCGACGTTGTTCAACTCCATGACATCGACTTGATTATTTTCATCCCCCAGAATCTGTTTTCCGGTATAATCCCAGACACGAGCTGTCACTGGCAGGGTCAGATCCGTTCCGGTCACGTAAGCTTCCATCGTCATTTCGTAATCCAGCAGCACGTCACCGGTGTTTTCCAACGTGAATACGTATTCGTTTTGTGTACCGGGGGCGATGAGTTTATCGCTGCTTTCTGACTTAACGGTGATGCCGTTATCGCCATCGTATGTCATCCGGAAAATATCAACGTTCGTCTCGGAAACCCAAACCGTATCGCTATCGTAGATATCCAGTTTTGGATTGGCTTCCTGCTCATTGGTTGCGCTGAGTGGAACAACCTGAAATGCAGCGACTGTCCCGATGGTATACGCTGTTGGATGATGCATCATCTGCATGGTAATTGATTTTTTCTGTTGTGTTGATTCTGTCTGTTGCAGCGTTGGCTGCGAGAGCGCACGACGGGTGGTTTGTGTCACCGTTGTTGCGCCACTGGATTGTGTCAATGGAATCACATTTTGAAATCCGTCCGGTGCAAAGAGATCCAATCTTGCGAACAGTACCGCTATAGAAGCGAGGTCGCAGATAATCAGCAACACCAGAATCATGCGGAATAACGTATCGTTTTTTTCTGATCGCTTCATATTGGTTCCCTCCTTTTCGCATTGGTTTTCATATGTCATCAAATATGCTTCGACATTTCCAGCAGTCCGACCGGGATGGGAGGTCAGGCTACCGGAAACAGCGAAGTTGTGCGGATATTGCCACAAATACCCGCATCGCTTCGTGCAAACTATTTTGTCGTTTTTGTCGCCTTTGTTCTGTCACAAAATCCTGTCCCCCATTCTGTCCACAGAAGTCAAACCAATTAGTCTACCTGCGTTACTGTGAT
>CAYNPC010000115.1:0-5199 GCA_964399025.1 uncultured Ruminococcus sp.
GTCTTTTATATTCTCTCCTGCTTCCGCCACGAACGGCCACAGGCAGGCAGATTGCGAGAATTTCACCAGTTCGGTGTAGAAATGGCAGGCAGTGCCGATGCCGCTGCGGATGCAGAAATCATCAGTCTGGCAAAAAGCATTCTGGATCGGCTCGGTCTGAAGAACATCCAGCTGTACATCAATTCCATTGGTTGTCCGACTTGCCGTGCCAACTATCACAAGGCACTGCGTATGTATTTTTCCGCCTATGAAAACGACCTCTGCGATACCTGCAAGAGCAGACTGGAAAAGAATCCGATGCGGATTCTGGACTGCAAAAGTCCGGTTTGCAGCAAAATTGCACAGGATGCGCCAGTCATTCTGGATTACCTGTGTGATGACTGTAACAGCCACTTTACTGCGTTGCAGTCCCATTTGCAGGCACTGCACATTGATTTTACCATCAATCCGAAAATTGTACGGGGTCTGGATTACTATACCAAAACCGTATTCGAATTTGTCACAACAGACATTGGCGCACAGGGTACTGTCTGCGGTGGCGGTCGGTATGACGGCTTGATTGCACAGCTGGGCGGCCCAGAAACACCGGCTCTTGGCTTTGGTATGGGCATCGAACGGCTGATGTTGACGATGCAGCAGCAGGGTTGCGAATTCCTGCAAACACCGCCGTGCGATCTGTATATTGCCCCGATGGATGCGGAAGCTCTGCCGAAAGCCATGCAGTTGGCGCAGGTGCTCCGGCAAAACGGCTATCAGACAGAATATGACCTGATGCACCGTGGACTGAAAGCACAGATGAAATATGCCAACAAGATTCATGCCGCCTTTGTTCTGGTACTGGGTGGCAACGAACTGGAACAGCAGTCCGCAAAATTAAAACAGATGGAAACCGGTGAACAGTTCCCGCTTCCATTGGATGATGGCTTTGCAGAAGCATTTGACAGCATCTATGTTTCTCACATGTTCGAGAACACATTACAGGATTTCAAGGAGGAAAAGTAAAATGGATACCATGCAGAATTTGCGCCGCACCTGTTACTGCGGCGAAGTGACAGAAGCCGGAAAGACCGTTGTTGTCGGCGGCTTTGTCCAGAAGGTACGCAATCTGGGTAATCTGATTTTCATTGATCTGCGTGACAGAACCGGCATTGTCCAGCTGGCGTTCAACGAAGAAACAGATCGTGCGATTTTTGAAAAGGCAGCTTCCTGCCATAGTGAATATGTCCTGCTGGCAAAGGGTGCGGTCATTGCCCGTTCCAGTGTCAATCCGGATATGAAGACCGGCGCAGTGGAAATCAAGGTAACGGAACTGCGTGTGCTCTCCAAAGCACAGACGCCACCGTTTGCCATCTCTGACGAGACAAAAGTCAACGAAGAGCTGCGCTTGAAATACCGGTATTTGGATCTCCGCCGTGCACCGCTGCAAAGAAATCTCATTATGCGCCACAAGATTGCACTGGCAGCCAGAGAATATTTCTATGCAAATGATTTCATTGAGATCGAAACCCCGATGATGATGAAATCCACACCGGAAGGCGCAAGAGATTATCTGATTCCGTCCCGTGTCCACAATGGAAAATTTTACGCCCTGCCGCAGTCACCGCAGATTTACAAGCAGCTGCTGATGGTTTCCGGCATGGATCGTTATATTCAGATTGCAAGATGTTTCCGTGACGAAGATCTGCGTGCAGACCGCCAGCCGGAATTTACACAGATTGACTTGGAAATGTCATTCGTCGATGTCGAAGACATTCTGAAAATGACAGAGGGCTTCGTTCAGTATCTGTTCCAGAAAGTGCTGAACATAGACGTACCGACACCGCTGCCTCGCATGACCTATCAGGAAGCGATGGAACGCTACGGTTCGGACAAGCCGGATACCCGTTTCGGTATGGAATTGCAGGATATTTCCAGTCTGGTGGACGATCTGGACTTTGTAGTCTTCCGTTCTGCGCTGGAAGCCGGTGGCAGTGTGCGTGCAATCGTTGCAAAACAGGCTGCAAAGACATTGACCCGAAAAGAAATTGACAAGCTGACAGAAAAGGCAAAGGGCATTGGCGCAAAGGGTCTGGCATTTATCCGCTGGAATGATACCAAGCCGACCTGCTCTTTTGCGAAATTCCTGCCAGAAGGCAGACTGGAAGCCATTCTGGAACACCTTGGATGCGAACAGGGTGACGTTGTCCTGATTGTCGCTGATAAGAACAAGGTGACACTGCCAGTACTGGGCGCACTGCGGTTGCAGGTTGCCAAGCAGTTGGATCTGATTCCGGCTGGTCAGTTCAATTTCCTGTGGATTACGCAGTTCCCGTTCTTTGAATGGGATGACGAGTCCGAGACATGGGTAGCAATGCATCATCCATTCACCATGCCGATGGATGAATGTCTGCCGTATCTGGACACCAATCCGGAAAAGGTCATTGCAAAAGCATTCGATCTGGTATTGAACGGCACAGAACTTTCTTCTGGCTCTATCCGTATTACAGACTACGAGTTGCAGCAGAAGATGTTTGAAGCACTGGGTCTGACAGACGAAGAAATCGAAGCAAAGTTTGGTTTCTTAGTAGAAGCTTATCACTACGGTGCACCGCCGCATGGTGGTCTGGGCATCGGTCTGGATCGTCTGGCGATGGTTATGCTGCAAGCAGAAAGTCTGCGAGATGTGGTTGCATTCCCGAAGGTACAGAATGCAAGCGAATTGATGAGCGAATGTCCGGCACCTGTCGATACAGAAAGTCTGGACGTACTGGGGATTCAGATCAAGCCGCAGGCAACAGAAGAAGCGTAATTTTATTTTTCCTAACAGAAAAGCACCGGTCTCACGTCATTTCCGTGAAACCGGTGCTTTTGTCATCCATTCCGGACATACGCATAAGGGTCGATATAACTGCCGCCCTTTGTCACTTCAAAATGCAGATGGGATTCCATTTTGCTTTCCATATCTGCGGTATCTCCAATCGTGCCGATGGTTTGTCCACTCTCTACGGCATCGCCTTCCTGTACTTCTACACTGGCATTCAGATTGCAATACCGACTGACAATGCCATTTTCATGGTCAATGGAGACAGAAATCCCCCAAAGTGGGTCATTGACCACTTCTACTACCGTGCCATTGTCAATTGCATGAACCGGTTCGCCGGATGCTGCCAGAATATCCACACCGTTGTGTGTCTGCCATGTACCCGTGGTTTCTGATTTCACCAGCTCCCCATCACTGAACGGCTGTGCCACTTCTCCATCTGCTGGCATCACCAACACGTGGGAAATGGTTTCCTCTGCGGCTTCCGCCTGAGATTCTACCTGTGTTTCTGTCTGGATGATTGCTGTCGTAGCGGTCGTTGTCGCAACCGTCACGGTTGTGGTTTCCTTTGGCACGTCCGTTTTCAGACCAGCAACCGCATGATAATCGTCTGTTGTTGTGTCTGTTGCATCATAGGGATTGGCAACAAATTGTGTTGTTGTCGTCTGTGTTACCTCTGCAATCTGTGAGGTTTCCTCTTCCATCGTTTCCTGTGCCAGTTGATACGCATAGAGACATGCAGCAAGAATCATCAGAATGCTGATGCCGATTGCCGTATAAAGTCCCCTGTACTTGCCTGTTTTTTTCTCTGTAAACATCGTTTTCTTCACAGTCAACACCTCCGTCCTTATTGTGTACCGGACAAAATGGTTTATACGTCAACTGTGAAAAAAACATCTGCGGATTAATCCAATTTCTGATATTCTTCCGGAATGGCAGTATCAATGATTTCCTGAATTTTTTCCATACTCCACACGCCATATTCGCCTGACATTGCATAAGGCAAACCGTGTTCTGCTGCCAATTCTTCTGTATAATCTTTATACGCAATCAAGCGCAGGTTCGACAGAGCGCCGTCATCATATTGTGTAATGACCGGTCTGACCTGAATATCTTCCACTGTCACCTGACCGGTTTCCCCATCGTACGCCAGATTGAAATCGGCTACTTCGCCGACAATATTGATATTGAACGTCTGCGCAGAAACAAAATTTCCGAGCGAATAGAACACAAAGCCCTGTGTGCCGTCACTACGTGTACAATATTCCATTGTTTGTGGCACATGCGGATGGTTCCCGATGATTACATCTGCACCCCATTCAATCATATTCTGTGCCTGTGCCTGCACGCCCTCTGTTACTTCAAACGTATCTTCTACGCCCCAGTGCGCCGATACAATGACAACGTCTGCCAACTCTTTGGCTTTTGTAATCTGTTCCCGAATCAAATCTTCCTGTGATGTCAGAACAATCTGAATCGAGGAATCTTCCGGCACGCTATAGCCGTTGATGTTTTCTGTGTAGGCAAGGAATGCCACTGTTAAGCCATTGACTTCTTTCAGACGAATGTTTTCCATATCCTCTGTATCACGATAAACGCCATAGGTCAGCAAATCGGAATTGTTTTGCAGCATCTTGTCCCAGTAATCCATACAAGCAGACAATCCATCAATTCCCTTGTCCAGCAGATGGTTGTTACTGAGGGAAACGGTGTTGAATCCGGCACGCAGCAACGCATCTCCTACTTCTGGTGGCGAGTTAAAATTAAAGTCGCTGCCGGAAATAGCGTAATCCGGACTGTCACAAATCAATGTTTCCTGATTGATGATGCTAAGGTCAGCATCCGAAACCAGATCGGTAATGCCATCGTATATGTAATCAAAATTGTAGTCTTCACCATCTTCTGCGTGTGCAGCGGCACTTTCATAGACTTTTGTTTGTACCAGATTATCGCCTACAGCGATGACATGAATCGTGCTATCAGATACAGCTTCTGTTTCCGGTTCGGTTTCTTCTGTCGCCTCTGTGGTGTCTGGCAGCGTCTCTACGGCGTTTGTCGTCTCAACTGGGGCGTTTGCCTGTATCACATCTTCCCCGTTGGAAATCGTCTGTATGTTGTTGCTGCAACGATTGCAGAGTGCAACGATACACACAATCAGTGCTATCAGGATCACAAGGGCGGTGATTCTCCTCCGTCGTCCTGTGCCTTTCTTTTTAGGTGGCTTTTTCGAAACTGGTCGGTTTGGTTGTTGTTGCATGGTGACTTCCTCATTTCTCTTTTGATTTTTTTGACAAATTCAGTTTGTTCGTCTCTTCTTTCATTGTCGGTTTCTCCGTCTCAGCAGCATCTCACTGATTGATAATCGCCTCTATCTGCTCGTCGCTCATGCCAGCGGCTTT
>CAYNPC010000116.1:0-5186 GCA_964399025.1 uncultured Ruminococcus sp.
TCTGGTTCTACAATCGGTTTCCATTCGGAATCCAGCACCGGCTCCGGCTCTACATCCACATGCAGTGTCTGCCGTGTCTCCTGTTTTGCCGGACTGGTCAGCAACGTCTCCCACCTTCTGGAAGACTGCTCTGCTCTTCGTGCAGCCGCCTCCGCAGCTGCTGCCTTTTCTGCTTCTGCCTGTGCAACAGCTTCTTGCGCTGCACGCAGAGTATCTTGTAACGACATGGTCGGTGTAAGCGGTTCTCGGATGGGCTTAAATGTCCCCGTTCTTGCTTTCCGCCATGCTGGTTCTGGTTCTGTAAAAGACTCCCGCTGATAAGTCTGCTCTGTGCCGACACGTCTTCTGGATTTCCGTGTGCCACTCTGCGCACGTTTTTTCTCTTTTGCTCTGGTGGAATCCTGCATTTCCTGAATTGCAGGTTGATAGGTCGGCTGTGTTGGTTCTTGTGCTGTTTCTGGTGTTTCCAGCAACAAAGCACCGTCATATTCTGAAATATGATCCGTCTTTGGGTTCGGGGTGGTCTGTGGGTTAATGGCTGGCGAATGCACGAACGATACCTTTGGACGCATCAGTTCCAGTGTCTGGAACGCAGCCGTCCGGCTCTCTTCTACATCTGTTCGCCGTGTATGACGCTGTTGCTTAATGCCGTTGATATTTGCCGCCATCTCTGAACGGTAAGGGGAATACGGCGTGCGCTGCGATGTCCGGCTGGCTGCATAGGAATATGCTTCCGCAGAAGCCTGTGTGCTGGGCGGCACTCTTCGCCTTCCGGCAGCGGTATTCAGTGCTTCCAGCGATCCCGAGGCTGTCTCTTTTTGTGTCTGGGGTTCTCTTTCTTTTTGTGGTTTTTGTCCCGGCGTTTCGTCAGACCGATATTCTTTTAAAATCTCCTCTATGGAAAATTTCTGGTTCGCCATATTTTGCTGTTACACTCCTTTAAAGCGGTTGCAGAATCACAAATCTGCAAATTACAAGTTTCCGGATGTGTTGCGTCTTTGCCGCACGGCTTCATACACAAAAATACCAGCGGCAACAGAAGCGTTCAAGGAATTGACATGTCCATACATGGGCAGGCTGAGCAGCTGATCACAGTGCTCCCGTACCAGACGACCAATGCCCTCGCCCTCTGAGCCGATGACAAATGCCGTGCCGCCTGTAAAATCTGCCTGCGTATAATCGGTACCGGCAGCGTCTGTTCCATAGATCCAGACACCATTCTGTTTCAGTTCTTCCATTGCTGCCACCAGATTCGGCACTCTTGCCACTTTGATCCAGCTGACAGCACCCGCTGACGTTTTCGCAACTGTCGCATTCAGGGAGGCACTGCGCCGCTTTGGTAAAATCACGCCATGAAAGCCAGCGGCCTCTGCTGTTCGCAGAATTGCACCCAAATTGTGCGGATCCTGAATTTCATCGCAAATCAGCAAAAGCGGTTTCTGTCCTTTGGCAGCGGCAACTTCTAAAATCTCCGCAATGGTTGCATACTGTGCACACGCACCCTCTGCAACAACCCCCTGATGGGTCTGTTGTGTCATCTGGGACAACTTGGCATCGGATACCGTTTTTACCAGAATTCCCTTTTCTGTGGCCAATGCGGCAATTTGTCCCAAAACGCCCTGTCGGTTGCTCAAATAAATGGTATCCAACGGCGTTCCACTCTTCAATGCTTCCAGAACCGGATTCCGACCGGCAATGCGGTTTTCCTCCTGTGGTACAGAAGCCGTTTCATTTTTCTTTTTTCTTTCAGACTTCATTTGTTATCTCGTCCTCTCTTTTGTGAAAAAGGTCACAGCTATGATGCCGTGACCTTCATTATACCATGTTTATAAAAAAAGTACAAGGACTTTTTTCTGCTTTTCGCAAAGTTTTTGGCGAACCAAATTTTTCACATGATTTTCTGTCTGCATCACAGCACCAACAGGCAGACAATGCAGGCAGCTGCCGCCGAAAGCACCGCACTACACAGCATCGGCAAGACACGTTTCCAGAACGGCACACGGGGCAACGGTTCCATTTCTCGCAGATATTCCTGTGCGGCAGCATGTGCCAATTCTGGCGGTAATTGGGTAATTCCGGGTCGCAGATAAAAGATGGCTTTTTCAAAATAGGCACTGTCCGGTTGATGCACTTCAATAATTTTTTTGTGAATCCCTTTCACCATATCGTTTCCTCCCTGAAAATGGTTTCTTCTGTCTACAGTATGCGCCATTTTCAGGGTTTCAAACAACACAAAGAAAATTTCTGTTCCGGTTTTTCTTACGGTCTTTCCAGCCGGAAAGAGGCAACCGGAATCTCATTCTGTCCGTAAAGCGAAACCGTGCACCAGTTGCGCCAAGCGTACCGCATTGCCACCGGCATCCGTACTTGTTTTGCAGTCAGGCGGACAAAACAATCCCGAAATTCTGCCACAGCCGGATAATACACACCATCTGCACCGGCAAGCTCAAAGAACGGCGTTGTGCCTTCTTTCGGCAGGACAGCCTGTGAAAATTGCAGGATATAAGCACCGCCCGAAATATAGCCGTTTTTGCAATATGCCGGCTCTGCCGTTGCAGCTGGAACAGTACGATATACCCGATACAATGTCTGCAATGCCAAGCGATGGGCGACGGTTCGTTTTTCAACGGGATGCATGTTGTTATATTCTCCGCAATCCATTGTCACTGCCAATCCGGTATTGCGCAATGTACGGCACACCTGTGCCTGTGCTTCCCGCAACTCTGCCCAGTTGGTGCGTTCCTCGTCGCCTTCATAGGCAAACATCGGCAGCTGTACCAACATGAACGGCAGATTTTCATCGCCCCAATCTTTCCGCCAACGAGCAATCAGAACAGACAACAGCAACGCATAGCTACTTGGACGGTTATCGTCATTTTCGCCCTGATAATACCAGAAGCCACGCAATGTATAAGGGGCAACACGAGACAGCATGGACTTATACAGACCGCAAGGGCGCAGCGGATTCCGGCTCCCCATCGGTCCCGGATAGCGATTCTCTCCGCAACGTTCAATCACGTTGTCCCATTTCATGTTGGGGTTTTCCTGATAGCAGGCTGCCAGCCGTTTTTTCCATGCACGGTGATAAGCAACATAACCGGCATAATCTGCCGCCATTTCTGCATCTGTCTTTCCACGGCACGCCTGTAGATAAGCGGTCCAGTATGGCTGCAAGGCGAAATGTGCCGTCAGGTCAGCGGATGGTACCCAGCAGCTCGCCGAAGTGCCGCCATAATTACAACCAATGATGCCAACGACAACGCCCAGTTTCTGTGCAATCTCTTTCGCTGCGAAATACGCAACGGCAGACCAGTTACCAGCTGTTTTTTCAGATGGCAGCTGCCAAGCATTTTTCCGCTCTGCCTGAAAATAGGCTGCGTGCATCACATCATTTTTCGGTACATCGTAATAGCGCACCCGTGATTTTTCACACTGGAACAATTCCAGTTTTCCATTCACGGCATTCTTCAACAAGAACTCCATGTTGGACTGTCCACCTGCCAGCCAGACTTCTCCAATGGCAACATCCCGGAAGGTCACTTCCGTTTTGTCATCCTTTGCACGCAGGGTCAACCCCGTCCCTGCCGGCTGTGGTGGCAATTGCAAACGCCAGTTTCCATCCTCCCGTACGGTGGTGGAGGCGTAAATTTTCCGTTCCGGAATCGAAACGGTGATAATCGCCCCGATATCACCAATCCCAAATACCATGATATTCTTTTCTCTTTGCAGGACCATATGGTCACTGAATACGGCTGCAAGCTGTAGCATATTAAATACTCCCTTTTCCGGTCTATGTTTCTTTTTCAGATGATCCCTCAAAACAGGGTTATTTTATTTTCTGATATCATTATAACAGATATGACAGATTTCGTCAATCCATATGGAAAAAAGAATTGACAGGCAGCAATAAAAATGATATCATACATAGGAAACGCAACCACATTATTTTCCTTATTTTAGAATTGGAGGCATTGCATTTTGGCAAAACAGCACTGGAAAGGCAGCGTTCTTCTGGCACCGGTTCCGCCGGTTCTGGTCAGCTGCGGTACAATGGAACATCCGAATATTCTGACCATTGCGTGGACAGGCGTATTGAATACCCATCCGCCGATGGTGTCTATTTCTGTCCGTCCGACCCGATATTCTTACCCGATTCTCATGCAGCAACGGGAATTTGTCATCAACTTACCCACCTCTTCGATGTGTCGGGAGACGGATTTTTGCGGCTGTCGGAGCGGAAAGGATATCGACAAATTTCAAGCCTGTCACTTCACAGCAGAGCCGGCACAGACGGTTGCAGCCCCGTTGATTGCAGAATGTCCGGTCAGTCTGGAATGTAAAATCGTCTCCACGCAGCTGCTTGGTACACACGAGCTGATGATGGCAGAGATCACTGCTGTTAATGTAGAAGAACGTTACGTGGACAGCAAAGGCAAATTGAATCTGCAACAAATGGGATTGCTGGCATATGCACACGGCGAATATTTTACACTGGGCAGAAAACTGGGCGATTTCGGATTTTCTGTGCGGAAGAAGAAAAAAGTGAGAAAAGAGCAGAAAAAACATTGATTTTTTAATTCTGATAGCTTGACATTTTGAAAATGAAATGGTACAATAGAGATAAAGAGGATGTTATTGTAAGAGAAAATGGTGAACAGGATGATTGATATCCAGAAAGGATCCGTCAAGCATGAAAAAAAGCATTTTATCAATCGTAACCTTTTCCTTTGTTGCTTGCTGCATCGCAATTGGTAGCGCAACAATCTACACAAACGCATCACAAGTTGACCAGACCGCAAATGTTTCTGCGCCAGATATTTCCCTTTCCTCTCCGGAAATGCCAGCGGAAACAACCACGAAAGCCTCAGAAACAACCTCTCGTACACTTGCTGTGCCGGTGCAGCCGGAGACTGCAACCAAAAACGACATCTATCATATGATGTTGAACAGCATTGACTACTACGATCAGGTTTCCGGTACAATTTACACACCGGATACAGCTGATATGCAGGTTGTGGACAGCATCGACTTTGCTACTTCCCTCTCTGCAACAACTGCACATTATACGAAGACGCAATCAGAAGTTGACACAGACACACCTCTTTCTCAAGAGGAGGTCTACTGCAATCAAGATGCCACTGTCACGATTGATTCGCTTGCGAAAACATATCAGACAAGCGCATTCG
>CAYNPC010000117.1:0-5165 GCA_964399025.1 uncultured Ruminococcus sp.
TGCGGCCCCTACGTCCCGAACGTAGTGCTCTACCAAACTGAGCCACACCTCGTTTTGTTTTGCGCTCTCTTCAAGCGACTTATACAGTATATCACAAACAGCGGAAAAAGTCAAGCATTTTTTCTGTTTTTTTGTTTTTTTAATAGAAACCATCGAATTGATTCGAAAAACAGATTGCTGATTTTGAAAAGTAGAAGAAGCGGACATAATTTCTGATGAAAAAAAGGCGTGCTAAATGCTATTGACAAATATGAAAAAAATATGGTACAATAGACAAAAATACGAATTTTCACAGGAAGCTGTGAAGTCTGAGAAAGGAATTCTTATGCGATCATTTTTTCATCGTTTCATAGCATGGTGCACGACGGCAGCGTGTTGTGCTGTCTTTTTTCCGATTTCGGTTTGTGCAAGTGACACAACCACACAGCGGACACGCTGTACAACAACACAGTGTATCCTTGAGGCGGTTTCTGCGGAAACGGACACCTATCTTCCACTGGTTGCAGCAGAAGAAAACAGCGAAGATGCAGCGGAAATCCTGCCAAATCACGGGGCTTCTGCAACAACGGAAGATTTGCCTGCCGCCTGTGATATGCGGGAGGAAGGCGTGGTCACTTCCGTCAAAAATCAGGGGCTGGATGGTATGTGTTGGGCGTTTGCCACACTGGGCGCAGCGGAAAGCAATCTATTGCGAAAAGGTGTTGCAGAGACAACAGAAGAAGAGCTGGACTTGTCAGAAGAACAGGTCGGTTATTATCTTTATACGCCTGACCCACAGCCACTCAGTCCAACGTATTATGATGCGATTTTGCAGAAAAATAAAGGCGCAACGGGTGGCAATGCGCTACATGCCTCTTTTTATCTCAGCACGATTGGGGTAGAGGAGGAATCCTATCTGCCTTATCTTGGTTGTATCACAGAGCACTCGGAGTATCAGCGATATCAATCTTCTTATCGTATGACAAGTTCAGAATTGGTGATGTCTGTCCGGACAGACAGCGAACGGGATGCCATCAAATCGGCGATACAGGAAAACGGCAGCGTGTATGCGGCGTTTTATTCCAATACGCAGTATTATTATGATAATGGCAGCTCTTACGCTTATTATCAGAAAAATAAGACTTATTCCAATGCCAATCATGCCATCTTGTTGGTGGGTTGGGATGACAATTATGCAAAAGAGAATTTTGATCCGGATCAGCAACCAGCGACAGATGGTGCTTGGCTGGTAAAGAACAGCTGGGGCGATGAAAGATTGGATGATGGGTATTTCTGGCTTTCTTATACTGATACCTCTCTGGGAGAATATTCCATCATTACATTTGAGCCAAGAGAAGACGCTGGCAATATCTATTATTATGATAACGCTGGTTATAGCACAGCGTATGCATTTTCTGCGGAAGCCAATGTATTTTCTGCGGAAGAAGCGGAAACACTTTCCCGTGTAGGGTTCTATCAATGCAGTGCCAACGGCAGCAATGCCAAATGTACCATTCGGGTGTACAGTCTTTCAGAAAACGCCACCGATCCAACGGATGGCACGTTGTTACAGGAGACTACGACAATGGGCAGTGGGTTTGGTTATCAGGAGGTTACACTATCAGAGCCGGTTTCGCTCCGGAAAGGGGAACGGTTTTCTGTGGTGCTGTCAATCAAAATCGGGAACAATTATAAACAGAATGGCTATCTGACCATTGAGGAAGCGTATACAGGGAGTGCCTATTCGATGCAATTTTCTTCTCAGCCGGGGCAGAGTTATGCGCTGGAGGATGGTGAGTGGAAAGACACCATGACGATGAGCGGACAGTACGGCGATCTTTATAATGTCAACATTCATGCGATTATGGAAGCAAAAGAAACCGAACTGGATACGACACAACTGGAAGAAGTCGCAGATTACGCTACCACAATCGGGGAGACGGAATTGGCAGAACAAGCGTATGCGCTTCTGGAACAGGTGGATTCCGGTGCAGAAATCCATCAACACACGCTGGATCACACAGCGACCCTGCTGCTGGACACCCTGTCACAGGATGAATTGGTGACATATCCGGATTATGCCTACAGCAATCTACATTTGTTGTGGGGCGATATGAATGAGGACGGCGATATCAATGTTGAAGATGCCGTGCTCTGTCTGACGGCTTATGCAAGGGATTCTGCTTCGTTGCCATATGGTTTTCTGTATCGACAGTTGTTGAGCGGAGATGTGGATGGCACATTGGACGGGATAACAGTAGAGGATGCGGTTGCCATTCTGAATTACTACGCAAAACAGGCGGCTGCGCTGTCGGCAGATTTTCCGGATCGGGTTCGTGGATAATGCTTGACAGAAAATAAAAAATATGATAAAATAAAAATAGCCGTACATGCGTGGAATGAAACGACAAGAAAGAATGTAAAATAGTGGAGGCGGAAAGATATGAGTATTTTTTCAAGAATCAGCGATATCATGAAGGCAAATATCAATGACCTGATTGACCGTGCAGAAGATCCGGAGAAAATGGTCAAGCAGATTATCCGTGATTTGCAGCGGGAAGTTGCAAATTCAACACAAGCACTCGGGAAGGCAATGGCAAGCCAGAGAGTTGCAGAACGGCAGTACAAAGCAGCACTGCAAGCATCTGCGGACTGGGAAGCCAAGGCAAAAACGGCACTTGCTGCCGGAAATACCGATTTGGCAAAGAAGGCATTGGCACGCAAAGTAAAAGCAGATGAGGACGTTGCCTCCTCTCAGCAGATGTACGAAACCATTACAACGCAGACAGAAGCCATCCGGAGTCAGGTGGAAACCATGCGCTCCAAGCTCGAAGAGGCAAAGAGCCGGCAGGCAATGCTGATTGCTCGTTCGCAGATGGCAAAGACACAGAAAGATCTTGCGCAGTCGATGGGCGGCATGACCGCATCCAGCGCATTGGATAAGTTTGACCGGATGGAAGAAAAGATTTCTCAGCAGGAAGCAGAAGCTGCCGCATTTACAGAAATCTCCGGCGAGATGAACAGTTCGGATGCAGAGAGCTTTGAAGAACTGGAGCGGAACGCCAAAGTAGATCTGGAAATGCAGCGACTGATGGCAGAGATGGGAATGGGCACCAGTGACAAGGATCTGGATGCACAGCTTGCTGCATTGCAACAGGAGGTTTCCGAATCATGAAAAATAGCTATGAAGAAGAAAAGCGGAGCATGTTCGCAAAGGTTGCACCGGTTGTGTTTGCTGCTGTGCTTTCAATTGTTTCCGTGGTCTATATCGTATGCCGGACACTGAACAATCGTGCTTATCACGAGAAGTGGAAAGACTACGACGGATGCGGCGTGGGATGAGATTGACAAGAAAATAAAGAGGAACAAGGGGGGTTCTGTGTGGAATCCCCCTGTTTTGTATTCTCTCGTGGTAGAACGCTGTCTATTTGTATAATAAAGACATTTTGTTTATTCATAGCGATAAAACACTTGACAAAAATAATAAAAACATGTTATACTATACAAAGTGAGAGCGAACAACGCCACGCACTGATCGAAGAAAAACCGTAAAAACTATTTTCAGAAAGGACGATGATTTACGATGTTAACGAGAAAAACGGCACTTCAGGATCCAGCGATTCAGAAACTTGTAAAAAATTACAGACACAACATTGAAATAACCGAACGGTTGGCAGCACAACATGCCGACAACTACCAGATTGACCCTACATTTTACGAAAAATACGATGTGAAGCGGGGGTTGCGGAACGCAGACGGAAAAGGCGTTCTGGCAGGACTGACCGGTATCAGCACCATTCGTGCAAGCCGGACAAAAAATGGCGTGAACGTTCCTGTAGAGGGCGAGCTCTATTATCGGGGCTACCGGATTGAATCGTTGGTAGATGGATTCATCCAGCAGAACCGGTTTGGGTTTGAGGAAATTATCTATCTGCTGCTGACTGGCAGTCTGCCGGATCAGAAAGAACTGAAAGAATTTCACGCATTGCTTTCTTTTTATCAGTTCCTGCCGGATCATTTCAAGAGCAGCGTAATCATGCACCTGCCGAGTGATAACATCATGAACGGGATGGAAAAATGCGTTCTGGCGTTGCATTCCACCGATCCGAAGCCGGATGATATCAGCATTCCGAACGTGATGCGGCAATGTCTGCAACTGATCGCCCAATTCCCATCGCTGGCGGTGTACAACTATCAGATGGCGGAATATTTTCGGAAAGAAAACAGTATGGTGGTACATAAGCCGGATAAAGACAAAACGATTGCAGAAAATCTGCTGGCAATGATGCGCTTGAATGGCGAATATACCAGATTGGAGGCACGCCTGCTGGATCTGGCACTGGTGCTGCACGCAGAACACGGCGGCGGCAACAATTCCACGTTTACGATGCACGTCGTGACTTCTTCGGGCACGGATACGTATTCTGCCATTTCCGCTTCGCTTGGTTCGCTGAAAGGACCGAAACACGGCGGAGCGAATCTGAAGGTAGTAGAGATGTTTGCCGACCTGAAAGCGCACGTTACGAATTGGAATGACAGGGATGCCATTCGTGCTTATTTGCAGCGGCTGTTAAATCGGGAAGGGTTTGACCGGAGCGGTTTGATTTACGGGATGGGACATGCTGTTTATACGGTGTCCGACCCACGGGCAAAGATTCTGAAATATTACGCTGAGAAGCTGTCGAATGAGAAGAACATGCACGAAGAATTTCACCTGTACGAAACGGTGGAGGAGATAGCAACGGAACTGCTGTTAGAGCGGCGGAAGGGCACAAAGGGCGTTTGTGCGAATGTAGACTTTTACAGTGGGTTTGTATATCAGATGTTGGGGATTCCGACGGAGCTGTTCACGCCGATTTTTGCGATAGCCAGAGTAGCAGGCTGGTCGGCGCACAGAATTGAGGAGCTGACCAATTCCAACAAAATCATTCGTCCGGCATATCAGCCAATCGGAGAAGAGCGGACATATGTGCCGTTGGAGGAACGATGATTTGCGAATCATAAGATGAAAAAACAAGATGGTGTCCTGCTTGGTGGGATGCCATCTTTTTATTTTGTTCTCTGAATTATGCAGAACTGGCATATTGCACAAATAATTAGATGCATTTTTGTTAAACTTTTTTTTGCGTGAAGTTGACTTTTTATGTGATATATATTATAATGAAATAAGAACGAGGTGGATGCTT